>RKRO01000307.1 GCA_007571355.1 Candidatus Poribacteria bacterium
ATCGGTTTCTCAATGAACATTGCGATGCCTTGTTCACAAGCGATGCGTTCCTGTTCACCGTGTGCAAACGGCGGTGTGCAGATATAAACTGCATCCAGATCCTCTTTGTCGTACATGGCGCGATAGTCCGTATAAGCATTGCCGCCAAATTCTTCGGCACGTGCCTTCGCGCGGTCTTCCGAAATATCGCACATCGCACAAAATTCAACGTCCTCAAAATTTTCTTTAAGGTTACGCATGTGCGCGCCCGCCATACCGCCGGTTCCGATAAAACCGAGTTTCACTGTATCCATATTTTCTCCTTAATAGGGCTTACGCATTTTTTTTAATGTCGTTAGGGTTTCACCCCCGTACAAGGGGTTACGTAAGTCCTTAAATATAGGTATTTCAAAATCCCTAAGTTTATTGCTATAGTTTAGCAAAATCTTTTATTATATAGCAAGCAATTTATTTTATTGACAACTGCAATTTATTTGCAATTGTGCTATAATATTTTAATGGTTAGCAAGCAGTGGCAGTAATCAGAGCCGCTTTACTGATAGTTGCCGATAGCTGACAGCGAAAAAACAAGGAGAACACTATGGGTTTCAAATTTGGATATAGTACTTTACGTTGGCAACAACCTGATTTTGAAGAACTATTAACCCAACTCAAAGCCGCGGGGTGGGACGGTTGGGAGATGCGTCAATCCTTGGACTGGGTCGGAACGCCGCAGCGGATCCGGCAAATCTGTGACAATGTGGATCTCCCTGTCGCGGCTGTCACAGCGCGCGGACTGCCGATCGACAAAAACCAGGAACAGATGGAACTTAATAAACGCAGGATTGACTTTGCAGCAGAAGTCGAGGCAGACTGCTTCATGTTCATGGGGGCAGGCAAACCACAAGATCGTCCTGTCGATAGTTTCGACCTCGCGGCACTTGCTGATGTTTCCGAAGATTGGGCAGAATACGCCGCACAATACGGATTGGATGTCTGTTATCATATCCACACGAATACAACCGTTGATTCTATTGACGATTGGGCAAAATATATGAGCCTGCTCCGTAAGTGCAAATTATGCATAGATGTGTCGCATTCCGCACTCTGGGGCTACGATCCGATTGAATCTATCCGACGTTATAGCGATGTCCTCGTCTACGTCCATCTTCAGGATTATTCAGGTTACACGGGTGGCGATGGCAGCAATTATGATGTGGATTGGGTGGATGTCGGCAGTGGAAATGTCATGGATTTCCCTGGTATCATGTCGACATTGGCAGAACTCAATTACGACCGATGGATTACGGCGTGTCCAGGCACCGTCGAGGCCCGTTCGGATGAAGAACGGATGACAGTGAATCGAGCGTATTTACGGCAATTGGGTTATTAGGGGATCAGGGGTAAAAACCCCTCCGAAAGAAGTGAAGAGGCAAATTAGATGAACAAACCGGCGGCGGAAATCCGCTCTATTCTTGCTACGGATTGTGGGAGCACAACGACCAAAGCGATTTTAATTGAGAAACGAGATGACGCATACCAACTCATCGTGCGTGGCGAAGCACCAACGACTGTGGAAGCACCCGTTGAAGATGTAACAGCGGGCGTTATCAACGCCATCACGGAGGTCGAGGAGCTCGCTGGCCGTAAACTTCTTGATAACGGGGTCATCATAAAACCACAAAACGGAGACGAAGGTGTAGACATCTATATCTCGACGAGTAGTGCTGGTGGTGGACTTCAGATGATGGTAGCAGGTGTTGTACGTAATCTGACAGGCGAAAGTGCGGAACGCGCTGCACTCGGTGCAGGTGCGATTGTCATGGATGTTATCGCCTCTAACGACAAGCGGCTCCCACACGAAAAAATTGAACGTATCCGACACCTCCGCCCCGATATGTTACTCCTCTCCGGTGGCGTTGATGGGGGCACCACTTCACACGTCGTTGAATTAGCAGAAATCATTGCCGCTGCACGTCCAAGCCCGCGGTTGGGGATCGCTTATGAACTCCCCCTTATCTATGCTGGAAATATAGACGCACGCGAATCTATTCAGGAACGCTTGCAAGATGTCATGGCACTGGATATGGTAGATAACCTACGTCCCGTTTTGGAACGTGAAAATCTGATGCCGACACGCCACAAAATTCAGGAACAGTTCCTTGAGCATGTTATGGCACATGCCCCCGGCTACAAGAAACTCATCGACTGGACAGATGCGCCGATTATGCCGACACCTGGGGCAGTCGGGGAGATAATTCAGACCGTCTCTGCCCAGCAAGATATTGCAGTGGTTGGCGTTGACATCGGGGGGGCAACGACGGATGTCTTCTCGGTTTTCAGGAACAAGGCGGCAGAGCCGATCTTTAACCGTACAGTGAGTGCCAATCTCGGTATGAGTTACAGCGTCTCGAATGTTCTTGCTGAAGCCGGTTTAGAAAACGTCCTCCGGTGGGTGCCGTTTGAGATTGAAGTCGGGGATCTCCGAAATCGTGTGAAAAACAAGATGATCCGACCGACGACGATCCCACAAACCTTACAAGAGTTGATGCTGGAGCAAGCGATCGCACGTGAGGCACTCCGACTCGCCTTTGAACAACACAAACAGCTCGCAGTTGAATTGAGAGGTGTTCAACAACAGCGCACAATCTCTGAAGCCTTTGCTCAGGCGGAGAGTGGGCAGACGCTCGTGAATATGCTCGCTTTGGATATGCTCGTCGGGAGCGGTGGCGTTTTATCGCACGCGCCGCGTCGGCAACAAGCGATGCTCATGATGATAGACGCATTTCAACCGGAAGGCATAACGCACCTCGCTGTTGACAGCATTTTCATGATGCCCCAACTCGGTGTGCTTGCGCAGGTTAACCCTGAAGCGGCAACCCAAGTATTTGAACGCGACTGTCTTATCCATTTAGGCACAACCGTCGTGCCTATTGGGGTTGCGAATGAAGGCGACGAATGCCTCACCGTTCAAATCAGTGGTGGTGGGATGTCTCCGGTGGATGAAAACATCCCGTTTGGTGAACTTCGACGTTACCTGCTTCCATCAGGCGAAAAGGCGACGCTGAAACTCCAACCTACACGCCGGTTCGACCTGGGCGCAGGAAGCGGGAGTGCAGTTGAAGCAGAAGTAAACGGTGGCATTGTCGGATTGGTGATTGATACCCGTGGCAGACCTCTTGAAATCCCGACAGACGCTGCGCAACGCGTTGCGCAGCTCACAAAGTGGCAGACCGCTTTAGATACCTATCCTGCTCAATAAGAAAGCAAGGGTTTTTAGTTTATCGTAGGGACGCTGTTCTCTCGTCCCTATAGTTCCAATTTGCGTTCCTGATTTCTCGCCTCATAAACAGACACTGTATAGGTTATGTGTCTGCGCTCGTATTTTTCTTAGCGGTTAGATTGTGTGATAAAATACTTGACAAAATTTCGTTAAAAATATACGATATATTACGTTCCAGTTAACCCAAGTTGCTGCGGGCAAAGTTTTCGTTGTGAAGTTTAAAGTTCTTTGCGGAAAACTGTCCGTTGCTGACACACATGCACAGACAAAACTCGGTTACGTTTTTGTGTTAGATTTTTACGATGGTGTGGGGAATTTTAAAAAGAAGAGAGATAGGAACAATGGCAAGCCGGAAACGATTTTTATGGCTTATATCAAGATGTGATTGCTTGAATGTGGCGGTAGGTGTTTGGGTGTTCGTACTGTGTGGTATGCCTGACGCTGCTTCGTTGTTAACCCTGGTTTCCCCCCCCACTTACTTAACGATCGTTAAGTATTTTACTTCACACGAGCGTTCCATCTATAGAAACTTCACATGCCCGCGTGCTGCCTCTGTAATAGACGAGGCACTGCATCGCGGGTTTTTCTGTTACGCTGAGGGTGGTGCATAAATATTCTTGTAGGGTGTTTTGGCTTGGGTGTTTCCCCAGGTCTTCCAATCTGTCCGATGCATGGACACAGTGCTAATGGCGGGCAAGGAACCTCGAGTCTATGATGTTTGATATCCGAACGGTTAGAATAGTGAACCCCCTCATATTATCTATAAGGAGATAAATTTTTATGAGAACAACGTATCAATTGGCACTCGTTGTCGGGACAATTTTTTTGATGGCGATAAGCGTTTCGCAATTCGCTTACGCCCAGGGCAAAGTCAACGTCGATGAGGGCCCTATCCCGGAAAAAGATTGGATGGTAAAGGTTCCGGGTGCGGAACTCAGCGAAGACCACTCAAAGGTAAAAACGTGGATTACGAAGTGGTATGGCCCTGATGGCAACTACGAAAATAACGGCGGTTTCCCAGCTTCAGCCCCGAAAGACCTCATTGATGAAGGTACAAATGGGAAACTGACGCAGATTTCACTCTCAACGGTTGCGGGATTGCAACTGACACAAACTGTTGATATGGCATGGAAAGGTGGCAACGGCGGCACGAGAAAATGGACGGTCTATGAAATTGATCCCGCGAACACTAATAATATGACCCGTGGCGGTCCTGGCGACAATATTGATATGTATGGTCTTATCGTTATTGACGCACCTGAGGATATGAAAGCCGTGATGTCTCCAGCACACGACGACCACGCCCAGATCTGGATTAATGGAGAGAAGTGGTACAATAACCCGACATGGACAGGACACGTCCAACAAGTTGACTTCAATGTCCGTGTTGATTTGCAGAAGGGTGCTAACGTTCTCCTTTACCGCGTTGGTGAATCCGGTGGGGATGACTATTTCAATTTGCACTTCGACGATGCGACTCATGACGCTGTTAAAATTTATCCAGATAAAGCAAAGGATCAGAAGAGTTTCTTTGACGAAATCGCCGGGGTCTTATCCGTTGATCCTGTCGGTAAACTCACAACGACGTGGGGCGATCTTAAACGCAACCGCTAAATCCTAAATATAGGTATGTCCCTGTCGCTCTCTTGCGGCAGGGATTTTTTTTGGGCAGTTAACTTGTGGATTTGACAAATTCTCGTTAAGAATGTATAGTATATACATAACAATAAAATTTCTGGCAAAACAAACGGGCTCCGAAAACCTGTTTTGTTTATGAATTGTCTATAAGGAGGCAAATTTTAATGAAAAGTTTTTACCAAGTGATAGTCGCAATCGCAACTGTTTTATTGCTCGTCATTGGAACCTCACATTCTGCCTTTGCACAGGCGAACGATATCGAAGACGGCACCTTGAAGGAAAACGAACTCATGGGAAATCCGAAGCCCAATGATGACGGCTGGAGAGAAAGTCACGCTGGAAACCCTAATGGGAGCAAGAAGTGGTATGGCCCGATGGCAACGATGAAAACAAAGGGGGTTTTCCGGATTCTGCCCCGAAAGATCTTATTGAGGAGGGAACGAGCGGTAAACTCACACAACCTAAACTTTCGACCGTCGCGGGTTTGCAACTTACAAAGACCGTTGATATGGAGTGGAAAGGTGGTAACGGCGGGACTCGCGAATGGACAGTCTTCGAACTCAATCCAGCAGATGGCAACAATATGAACCGGGACGGCCCCGTGGATAATATCGATACTTATGGAATTATTGTCATTAACTCGCCTGTCGCGAGAGAAGCCATCATGTCACCCGCACATGACGATCACGCACAAATTTGGATTAACGGCGAAAAGTGGTACAACAACTCCAGATGGACGGGTGCCGCAGAAACGGTTCTTCACAACGTAACAGTCGATTTGAAAAAAGGGGCTAATGTTGTCGTTTACCGAGTCGGCGAATCCGGTGGCTCCGCGTATATGAATCTCCACTTTGATGATGACACCCACGATGCTGTTAAAATCTATCCAGATAAATCGAACGACCAGAAAAGTTTCTTTGACGAAATCGACGGCTTTCTTGATGTTGAACCTGTCGGAAAGTTAAAGACGACTTGGGCAGACCTGAAGCAAAATTAATAAAATTTGCTCAAACAGAATAGCGCAAACGCATTATTTTTGACAAATATTTGTTAGGTAGTGTTTACATTGTGAAAGTTTTTGACATTTTTTGTAGATTTTGATAGGCTCTATGGTATGAAAACTGAACAGATAGAAACCCATGAAGACCT
>RKRO01000213.1 GCA_007571355.1 Candidatus Poribacteria bacterium
CTATTTAATAAATTTGGGTTTAGCGAAATTAAGATGAAACAACAGATGCTCGACCGCTTCGGGCGGCTCCATACGAATCTTAGAATCTCGGTCACGGATGTCTGCAACTTCCGATGCATCTACTGTATGCCGGAAGACATGACCTTCATGCCAGATTCGGCACTCATGACTTATGACGAGATTCTACACCTCGCGCGCATTTTCGTCGAGTTGGGTGTGAACAAAGTCCGTATTACGGGCGGCGAACCGCTTGTACGCCCCGGCGTACCCGCACTCATAAAGCGATTAACACAGTTAGAAGGACTCAAGGACATTAGTTTGACCACCAACGGCATCGGGCTCGTTACCCAAGCGCAGGCACTCTACCATGCCGGACTCCGCCGGATTAATGTGAGTTTGGATACGCTTAACGAAGAGAAATTCGAGCAGATGACCCGCCGTAAAGTACTTTCTCGTGTACTTAAAGGGTTGAAAACAGCACACGAGTGCGGCTTTCATCCGATTAAAGTCAACGCTGTCGCAATGCGGGGTTTCACCGACGACGAGATTGTTGATTTGGCGACCTTCGCGCGCAAAAATAATTACCAACTCCGATTCATCGAATTTATGCCGCTGGATGCCGATGATGTCTGGGGACGCAATATGTACATTCCGGGGCAAGAGATTATCGAAAAAATTAACGCGCTTTATCCACTCACGCCAGTCACCGTGAACGGCGAAGCGAAGAGTGACACCGCGAAACGTTATCGTTTCTCGGATAACGGGAATGAAGTCGGCATCATCCCTTCTGTGAGTGATCCGTTTTGTGAAAACTGCAATCGCGTCCGCCTGACTGCCGACGGAAAATTCCGCACCTGTCTCTTCTCGCTAACGGAAACAGACCTGCTTACGCCGTTACGCGAGGGTGTAGATGATGAAACAATCGTAGAATTAATTCTCGAGGCAGTCAAACAGAAAGAAGCAGGACACAAGATTAACGCAGCAGATTTCGTTAAACCGGAGCGGAACATGTCAAGAATTGGTGGATAAGCCTTAGAATCATCCATGAAAAATGAGAACATGGCGTGAATGTCTTATTGAGCAGCTGGCTGACCGCAGAAGTGCATTCGCAAGTCGCAAAGTACTAAAAATATTCTAAATTTATCATAACTGAAGGAGTCCGAAATTAAAAAATGAGCAACGAGTTGACAATTAAAGACTTGCACATCAGTGTGCAAGGAAACCCAATTATCAAAGGATTGAGCTTAACCGTCCAACCGGGCGAAGTTCACGCCCTTATGGGACCCAACGGGTCTGGCAAGAGCAGCCTCGCGAACGGTTTGATGGGACACCCCCTCTACGAAGTTGATTCCGGTGAGGTGATTTTCGACGGCGTTGATGTCTTAGAATTAGAGCCGAACGAACGCGCCAAACTCGGACTTTTCCTCGCCTTCCAGTACCCGACGGCGATCCCAGGCGTGAGTTTGGCGAATTTTCTGCGGCTCGCCGTCAGCGCAGTGCGTGGCAAAGCAGCGAACGGCGACGGGAAAGATGGATTGATCCCGATGCGCGAATTCCGACGCGAACTTCGCGAGAAAATGCAACAACTCGGCGTTGATGATTCCTTCGCAAGACGGTACCTCAACGACGGGTTTTCCGGCGGCGAAAAGAAGCGCGCGGAGATCCTACAACTCGCTATGCTTGAACCGAAAATCGCCATCCTTGACGAAACCGATTCGGGACTCGATATCGATGCCGTCCGAATCGTCGGGGATAGCGTCAGCCGACTGGTGGGACCAGATTTAGGGGTGCTGATTATCACCCACTACCCGCGCTTGTTAGAATATATCCGTCCCCAATTCGTACATATCCTACTCGAGGGTAGGATCGCTGAATCCGGCGGATGGGAGCTCGCAGAAATGTTAGAGGCAGAAGGCTACGATCCTATTCGTGAAAAACACGGTATTAAAAAAGAGGAGGAATAAGATGGCAAATGCTGAAAAGAACACCATAGAAGAACTCGGCATTAGTAAAGACTATCAGTACGGGTTCCATGACGATATTAAACCGACCTTCAAGTCCCGAAAAGGGTTGGACGAGGAAGTCATCAACCAGATGTGTGACATCAAAGGCGAACCCGACTGGATGCGACAGTATCGACTCGATGCCTATCGGATTTTTAAACAGAAACCGATGACAAAATGGGGCGGCGACCTGTCACAACTCGATTTTGATGACATCTACTACTACGTTAAAGCCTCCGATCGGAGTGAACGCAGCTGGGACGATGTCCCTGACGATATCAAAAAGACCTTTGATCGGCTCGGCATTCCTGAAGCGGAACGTAAATTCCTCGCCGGTGTTGGAGCACAATACGACTCCGAAGTCGTCTACCATAACATCGTCGAAGAATTGGACAAAATCGGCGTTGTGTTCCTTGATACCGATACGGCTGTTAAAGAATACCCCGATCTGGTGAAAAAGTACTTCGGAACGATCATCCCCTCTGCGGATAACCAGTTCGCAGCACTCAACAGTGCTGTTTGGAGCGGTGGCAGTTTCGTTTATGTCCCACCGGGGGTAAAGGTTGAGTACCCGCTCCAAGCCTATTTCCGTATCAACAGCGAAAACATGGGGCAGTTTGAACGCACGCTTATCATCGCTGACGAAGGCTCGCAAGTACATTACGTTGAAGGCTGCACTGCACCCACATTCAGCAGTGAATCCTTACACAGTGCGGTTGTAGAGATTGTTTGCATGAAAGGCTCACGCGTCCGTTATACCACGATCCAGAATTGGGCGGGCAACGTCTATAACCTCGTCACAAAACGTGCATTCGCTTATGAAGACGCACAGATGGAATGGGTCGATGGCAACCTCGGCAGTAAGTTGACAATGAAGTATCCGAGCGTCTATATGATGGAACCAGGGGCGCGCGGCGAAATTCTCTCCATCGCATTCGCCAGCAAGGGACAACACCAAGACGCAGGCGCGAAAGTCTACCACTGCGCACCGAACACCACCTCACAGATAACCTCTAAGAGCATCAGTAAAGATGGCGGCAGATCCAGTTATCGCGGATGGGTGGATGTCGCGAAAGGCGCGAAGGGATGCAAGTCGCACGTCGTCTGTGATGCCCTGATCCTTGATAAGGATTCCCGTTCGGATACCTATCCTGTCATTGAGATTAGTGAGAACGATACAAATATCGAACATGAGGCGCGGGTCAGCAAAATCGGGGAAGAACAACTCTTCTACTTGATGAGCCGTGGGCTTTCGGAAGAAGAAGCCTCCACGATGATTGTCAACGGATTCATCGAACCCCTCGTGAAAGAACTCCCGATGGAATATGCTGTGGAAATGAACCGTCTCATCCAACTTCAAATGGAAGGTTCAATCGGTTAATATTTTAAATAATTGGACTCCTGGGCTGCCTTCCATTACATTTCAGGCAGGTTTCTGTTCAGTTTCAACACGGTTCCGGCAAAATCAGATGCTCAAACATTTGATAACCCAAAAACGTTGGAATTTATAGTAAAGCCAGTAATTATTGAAACACACCGCATCGAAGTAACGCCTATCTGATTCCCCCCTGCTTGCGGGGGGTAGGGGGTATCCTTGTCCAAGTGTGCATTTATTTTTCGATGTTACTATATCGGAAACCCTCGTGAAACGAAGTGGAACGCGGTCCAGAAACCAATTATTTAAAAAAAGGATAAACAAAATTGCAAAAAGGTCATTTCTCAAAAGAATTTCTTCAAAAAATAGCAGCAACAGAGCCGCAGTGGATGCGTGAAAAACGATTGGAGGCTTACGCACTTTACGAGTCTTTACCGATGCCGCATACCACCCAAGATGAGGTCTGGCGACGCACCGTCGATATGCGGACCCAAGACTATTGGCGACGCACGCGGCGATTCCTGCGCGGTCTCAATGTGGAAACGTATCGTCCGAGTCTGCCAACAAACGGCGAACCGCCCGCTGAAGATGTAAACTATAGCGATGAAGAGGCACCGGGCGTGCTTGTACAAGTTGATGGGCAGCTCCAACACAGCTCCAGCACTGAAGACCTCAAAAAGAAAGGGGTCTATTTTGCGGATCTCCATACCGCATTGCAGGAACAACCAGAACTGCTCCGTGACTACTTCATGAACAAGGCAGTGACTTTGGAGACGACGTTAAAGAGCGGGAATATTGCCCAACAGAATAAGTTTGACGCGCTTCACGGCGCATTCTGGCAGGGCGGCTACCTCCTGCACGTCCCAAAAGGCGTAAGTGTTGAAGTGCCGCTGCGGGTCTTTATCAAAATGTCCGAAGCCGATCAAGCAGATGTGTCGCATACGCTGATCATCGCTGAAGAGGGAAGCCGAGTGGTGGTTTTGGAGGACAACGCTTCTACCACAGCGGCCGCGAGCGGTTTCCATAGCGGCGCGGTCGAAATCTTCGCAGGACAGAACGCAAACGTGACCTACGTACAAGTGCAACGTTGGAACCGGCACGTCTGGAACTTTGCCTCACACCGCGCAAGGGTCGCCAGAGACGCGCAGCTCTGTTGGGTCAGTGCCGCATTCGGCGGTAGACTCAACAAGATCAACCAAGCCGCTACCTTGGAAGGCCCCGGAAGTAACGCACAAATGTTAGGACTCGCTTTCACGGACGCACGCCAACATTTAGATGTGAGCACCGCCCAAGAACACATTTCACCGCATACCACCAGCGATCTGATGTATCGCACCGTCCTCAAAGATAGGTCACAAACGGCATGGGGCGGAAACATCTATGTCTATCCCTCGGCAAACCATACGGACGCGTACCAGAAGAACGATAATCTGCTGCTCAGTGAACGCGCGCATGCCGATACTTTACCCGGATTGGAGATTCAGGCGCATGAGGTGCGCTGCACACACGGCGCAACTGCCGGGAAAATTGATGCCGATCAGGTCTTTTACCTCATGAGTCGCGGACTGCCTTACGCGCAAGCGGAACGCCTCATTGTTGAAGGGTTTTTTGAACCCGTCATAGAACGTGTCCCGTTGGAATCTGTACGAGAAGAGTTAAGTACGTCAATCACACGTAAACTTGCATTATAGTTAACCCAAGTTGCAACCAACAGATTTTGGACAGTGTGGCATAGTTTTTCGGACCCTTTCTTCACCCCGTAGGGGTCCTATGTCTATAGAAAGCGGTCTATTCAAGTGCCCGCACCCCGTAGGGGTGCTATGTCCATAAACAAGTGGCAACTTGCGTTATAGTTATCAGTTAAGAAGAGTGTTTTATTGAACACTGACAACTCACAAAAAGGAGTAACCCAAATGAGTCAACCGAAAATTATCGCTTACATGAAGCCTGTCTGCGGATGGAGCAACGGTGTCCGTGCCATCTTCGCCAAATACGGTTTGGATTACGAAGACAGAGACATCATTAACAACGAAAACAACTATCGTGAAATGGTTCAGAAAACGCGGCAACCCTATCAACCCTGCGTCCAGATTGACGACGTAATGCTTGCTGATGTCAGCGGTGATGAAGTCGAACATTATCTGGTCTCGGAAGGGATTGTCCAATCCAGCGATGCTGCAACCGATGTGCCAACCGATCAAGCGTGTGAGGACCATGGTCCCTCTGCTGTGAGCATCGGCTTCCCGGGCAGGTAAGCGTCTTTGATGATAGGCGAGGCGTTCATGCCTCGCCAGACATCATATCGCGCATAAATTCTGTTAATTGGGTAGAACAGGCAAAACGGAGAAATTCATGGATACCATGAACGCCTTTGAATTCAAACAGCGAAAGTATATGCCGACCTTTCCAAAAGCAAACGGCAACCCCACTGTTTACATAGAGGGTTATCCATGTGAGGACGATGAACCTATGGCCGCGACCGATTTCCACGCTGAGCAAATTGCCACATTCTCCGACCAACTCAAGCGATACTTTGCAATCAACGAACTCGTTCATATCGCTGTTGACAGTTTTATCTATTATCGAGAAGGGGATATCACAAAATTCGTTGCCCCTGATATTTACGTCGTGTTTGGTGTGGACAAATACCCGCTACGCCGCAGTTTCTA
>RKRO01000137.1 GCA_007571355.1 Candidatus Poribacteria bacterium
TACCTCGATTGGCGCACGACAAACTTCGCATTAGCCGACCTTGGCGATGAGATGCGCGTCCTCTCTGCTTATGTGGATATTATCTTGGCTCGGTTCTTGAAACACGACGAACTCGTTGCCGCTGCCACCGCCGCAACGGTACCAATCATCAACGGCTGCTGTGATAGATACCACCCGACGCAGGCACTCGGCGATCTGATGACGATACAAGAACATCTCGGTAGGTTGGAGGGAGTCAAATTGTGTTTCATCGGTGTGCATAATAATGTCTGTAATTCGCTGATTGCTGCGGGTATGAAGGTCGGCATTGAAGTCACTGTCGTCGCACCAGAGATAAACCCCGCTGCCGTTGATAAAGCATTATGGGATGCAGCCGCTCAGAAAGGGCTCTATAAGACACTTGACACAGACACGCCAAATATCAGTCCTGCGCTCGAAAAAGTCGTCGCTGAAAGCGATATTGTTTATACGGATACGTGGGTGGACATGGAGTTCTTCACGGATCCTTCTTTTGCGAAAGAACGCGAGCGGCGGTTAAAACAGATGATGCCGTATCAATTGAACGCAGGACTGTTGAAGGGGCATGATTGCAAGGTTATGCACTGCCTCCCCGCGCATCACGGCTACGAAATCACCAGTGAACTCGTCAACGATGAACGTTCCATTATCTTCGATCAGTCCGAAAACCGACTCCATAGCATGAAAGCGATCCTTCTCGGATTGCTTGCTTGTTGAAAAGTGGGCGAGGAGGCCTCGCCCCTACGCACCGTTTTTTGTAATAACGTGAGTTTGATAAATGTTGGACGTATGTAACGTCTGCTGTTAATTGAGGGGCTCTCCTGCACAAACTATGAAGTTTGTGCTACAATTCACGCTTCTGTGCTGCGAAAATAGGAGGTGCAACACCTCCGAAATGATTCATCAAACTGGCGTTAATAAGGAATTTTTCTTGGATCAATATCTCTCTTTCTCACACGGCGAAACGTTAAGAGACCTTGCATGTAGCAAGTGTGGTGAAACCTATCCGCACACGATACCGCAGAATGTTTGTAGTGCCTGCGGGAAGCCGCTGCTTGCTCGCTATACACTTGAACAACTGACAGGAACGTGGCCCCGCGAGACCCTTCTGTCAAGACCTGCATCGCTTTGGCGTTATTGGGAACTCCTGCCTATATCTAATCCAGCGGACATCGTGACACTTGGCGAGACAATGACACCGCTCATCCATACGAAAACATTAGGGGCAAAGTTTGGACTGTCAGAGGTGTGGGTGAAAGACGAATCGAGGTTGCCCACGGGTAGTTTTAAGGCACGCGGTTTGGCGATGGCGGTATCCAAAGCGAAGTCTCTCGGATTAACGCAACTCGCGATCCCATCCGCTGGCAACGCGGCTACGGCACTCGCGGCGTATGCCGCTGCCGCTGGCATGACCGCACACATCTTTATGCCGCAAGATACACCCGCCTTCAATAAAGAGACGTGTCAACTCTCAGGGGCAAATGTGACGTTGATTGATGGTCTGATCAATGATGCTGGTAGAATTGTTGCTGAGCGGAAAGAAGGTAAAGGGTGGTTCGACGTGTCAACCCTTAAAGAACCGTATCGCGTCGAGGGAAAAAAGACGATGGGGTTTGAACTCGCGGAGCAATTCGAGTGGGAACTACCGGATGTTATCATCTACCCTACCGGCGGCGGTACGGGTATTGTCGGGATGTGGAAAGGCTTCGCGGAGTTAGAAGCAGTCGGGTGGATCGGGAAGAAGAGACCGCGTTTTATCTCTGTGCAATCTACGGGTTGCGCGCCAATTGTGAAAGCGTGGGAGGAAGGCGCGACTGAAGCAACACCGTGGAAGGAGGCACATACAATAGCCAGTGGCTTACGCGTGCCCCAAGCGATCGGTGATTTCCTTATCTTAGCGGCAATTCGTAAAAGTAACGGTGCTGCAATTACCGTCACAGACGAGGCTATCCGCGAGGCAATGCAACTGCTGCCTACAACCGAAGGGCTATTAACATGCCCCGAAGGTGCAGCGACCGTCGCTGCACTTAAGCAACTCGTCTCGGATGGGAGGATTGAATCTTCCGAACGCGTCGTCTTATTCAATACGGGCGGTTACCAGTCGTAGAAGTCAATCACTCCCTGTTTTCAAGATAATCGTAAGTCGGTTTTTGCTCTGTTTCTGCTCCGTTTTTAGGTTCAGTTCCTCTGTTCTTCAGGTGATAGCCTACTGCATATTCCTTCACTGATATAATCGGATACACACCATCAAATCCGGTAACGACCCCCTGCACTTCAACCGGTTTCCCGTTATTCCCAACATCTGTCCGCATCTGATCGAACTCAGGACTCGCGTCAAAAACGAAGTTCTGCCCTTGGTTCCGTGTGGTCAGCGCGTGCTGGATATTCGAGGTCTCTGGTCGCCAACGTCGCCACGATGGGACATTTCGGATGTAACTTCGCGCGAAGCCGGGATGGGCGAACAGATCGCCACGAATCGTCACATCGGTTTTGATGACGCGAGAATTACCGAGTCCATGCCGACCGCGGAAACGTGAATCGTTGAGCTGCCGCATGATGTCATACACATCAAACGTATGCGTTTCACTGTACTTAGAAACGCCTTGTCTCGGCTTGACTTCCACAACCGTTGTGAAATGACGAGTTCTGCCGTGCTTGTCAACAGGCGTGCGAAACGTAATATCCGCTGGATCCGCCCACGGTTCTAATAATCGCCGAATCTGCCGAGCATCGGCGTTGTTGACGACATCGGAAATCTCTATTTTCAGAACAACTGTCTCTTCAGCCATACTTACCATACTGATCCCGACAAGTAGGACTATCACGAGAAAAGTGAGCAAATAGAAATGTGCGCTTTTCATTCTGTCTTCTCCCTTTTGTCTTCTCCCTTAATTAATCTGTAAGTTTACATCCTCATTTACATTAGACACCCTTAAAGAAAAAAAGTTTCAAAAAAAATCACTGGGGCGAGTACGATGACTTCCATTTAACCGTTAATGACGCAATATCGCAGTAAAAAGAGTGCATAATTTTAGCAAAAGTCAAAATCATCAGTTTTACAACGTGAGTTCGACGGTCTGAAAACCTAAACGCTCAGTATCACAAAGAAGTTTACAATGATGTGCATTTGTCAAGCGATTCCGATCTGCTTCCCTTTAACGTGAGTTTGATAAATGTTGGACGTATGTAGCGTCCACTGTTAATTGAGGGGCTCTCCTGCACAAACTATGAAGTTTGTGCTACAATTCACGCTGTTGTGCTGCGAAAATAGGAGGTGCAACCCCTCCGAAAGGATTCATCAAACTGGCGTTCCCTTTAATAAGAGGGATAGGGGGTTAGGTGCGAATTCCCCTCGCTTGCGGGGGTAAGCGGGTTTCTTCGGACAAGTGTGCATTTATTTTCGGATGTTAAGATAAACTCACGTTCAAAATTTTTCGATTTTGCGTTGGAAACTCGCTACCCAACTTAATTCGACGATGTAGTACAAGACCGGTAAGACGAGCAATGTTAAAACCGTGGCAGTTATCATACCACCACTAATAACGATTGCAAGGGGTTTCTGGAGTTCTGCTCCTGAACCGTGTGCAAGCGCGAGTGGTAACATCCCTAATCCTGTGGTCAGTGCTGTCATCAACACTGGACTGATACGTTCCTCGGCACCTTTTATGACGGCATCGTAGAGCGACATTCCCTCTGAACGCAGCGTATTGATGTGCGTTACCAAGATAATACCGTTTCGGACAGCAATACCGAACAACAGAATGAAACCTACCATCGAGGGAATACTCAGCACACCACCGGTGAGGAAAATACTGACCACACCCCCGATTAACGCTAACGGCAGGTTCAGCATTACCAATAGTGAAAGCCGAAATGAGCCCATCGCCAGAAATAGCAGAACACAGATACCAACAACCACAAAGCCTGTCTGAATTAGAATTCTTCTTTGTGCGGACTGTTGGCTTTCAAATTGCCCGCCGTAGGTAAGAAAATACGATTCGGGCAGATCAATATGTTCGTTAATTGTTTGCTGAACTTCCGCGATAAAACTACCGAGGTCTCGATCTTCGACGTTACACTGAATGACAATACGTCGAGAGACGTTCTCGCGATTGATCGTATTCGGTCCGTAGCCGAAACCGACATCGGCGACCTGTTTTAAGGGAACGAATATCCCTGAAGGTGTTCGGAGTTCTAAGTTTTCAATGGATTCAACGGTGTTGATAAGTGTTGGATCCATCCGAATCATGAGCGCGTACTGACGTTGCCCTTGGATAACCCGGCTGACGGTCTCGCCTTTGAATGCGGTTTCTGCGAAATGTGTAACGTCTTCAACCCGTAAACCGTAGCGCGCCGCTTCAAGGCGTTTAACTTTGATTTGAAGCTGCTCCACTTGGGCTTGCTGTTCCACTTGTAAATCGGCTGCGCCTTCAATCTCGGAAATGACTGTTTTAATTTCCGCTGCTTTCTGTCTGAGCGTATCAAGGTCGGGTCCAAACAACTTCAGTGCCACTTGTGCACTGACCCCAGACAAAAGATGGTCGAGCCGATGCTGAATGGGTTGACCAACAGATACGAGTACCCCGGGGAAGTTTTCAGGCGATAACAGTGTACGTACTTCGGTGAGGAGTGCTTCCCGTGTTTTTTCGCGTTCATCGGGTGGAATAAAGTTCACAAGGATTTCGTGCGTGTTCACATCGTGCGCGTGTTCATCGGCTTCTGCACGTCCCGTGCGGCTACTGACACTCGTTACTTCGGGAATTGTTAAGAGCCTCGTTTCCATCTCTCTGCCGATACGGGTTGATTCTCCTAACGAGGTGCCCGGCGGTGAGAAGACGCTGATAACGAACGTGGCTTCATCCATAACAGGCAAAAATTCGCGGCCCAAACGTGGAATTGCAGTTACAGTCAAGGCGACCAATAACAGTGCCAAAGCGACAACCACCCAACGTAAACGTATCACCCGCGTGAGCATTGGACGATAAGCGCGTTTGATCCACACAACTATCGGACTCTCCTTCGGTGGTGCCGGTTCCGAATTGGATGCTTTGAGGAGTTGTTGCCAAGGGAAGCGCGTCAACAACAGATCGCTTAGGACAGGAACCACTGTCAGTGCAACGAGTAACGATGCCGCCATCGAAATGACAACAGCCCAACCGAGTGGGCGGAACATCCTGCCCTCCATACCGCTTAAACTAAATAGTGGCACGAAGACAAGAATGATAATCAACGTCGCAAAAACGATGGATGCCCGGATTTCATCACTTGCGCGCGTCACAACTTCTGAGGGCGTTTCGTCAGGTGTCTCGCCTGCATAACGCAGCCGAAAGTATTCCTGCAATCGTCGGAAGATATTTTCGACGTACACAATAGCGTCGTCAACCACCATTCCAACTGCAATCGCCAACCCCGCAAGTGTCATAATGTTGAGGGTGCCCCCCTGAGAGAGTAGTGCGATCACTGCTATGATGAGAGAGAGTGGGATCGCTGTCAGGGTAATCAGGGCGGTGCGAATATTAAAAAGAAAGATCGCTAAAATGACAACGACGAGGATAGCACCATCGCGTAGGGCATCTTTAACAGTGTTCACGGCACGGCGAATGAGGTCGGCTTGTGCGTACTCGACGTTAATCTTTACACCTTCAGGCATTGACTGCTCAAGTGATTTCAACACAGCGGTCACTTTATCGCTGAGGTTTATCGTATTGATACCCGGTTGTTTGATGACTTTGCCTAAAACGGTTTCTTCGCCGTTGTGGCTCCCCGCGCCGCGCCGAATTTCTGGAAGCGATCCAATTTTCACTGTCGCAACATCTTTAACGAAAATCGGTGTGCCGTAGCCGCGCACATCAATGACAACATTTTCAATGTCTGCAACCGTAGAAATCCGTCCTAATCCGCGAATCATCAGTTCACGGGACTCTTTGATGAGGAAACCCCCTGCAGCGTTTTCGTTGCTCTTTTCAAGTGCAGAGGCAACATCTTCGAGGGAGAGGTGGTAACTGATCAGCCGCTCAGGGTTGACGAAAACTTGAAATTGTTTTATGTATCCGCCGATATTAATCACGTTAGCGATCCCCCCCTGCGATTGCAGCTGATATCGAATGACCCAATCAGCCAGGTCCCGCATCTCCATCTCACTGAATTTCCCTGTTTCATCGACGAGCGCGTATTCTATAATCTCGCCTAAAAGAGAGGAAGTCGGTAAGATAATCGGGGCATCTACATCTTCAGGTAAATTCGGCGCAACAAGTTGAAGCCGCTCAGAAACCATCTGCCGCGCAAGGAATATATCCATACCCCAGTCGAACTCAACGAAAACAAGCGACAAACCGATCGCTGACGAAGACCGAACCCGTGTAACATCCGGGGTGCCGTTCATTGCGCTTTCAATCGGGAGCGTTACAAGGGTTTCCATCTCCTCAGGTGACCAACCGTGTGCCTCTGTCAGTACGGTGATACGTGGCGGGTTGATGTCAGGATAAACATCAATAGGTGCCGATTGAAACATCCTGAAGCCGATGATAATCGCCACAATCGTACAAGCGATGACAAAGAGTCTGTTTTTGAGTGAAACCTCGGTGATTTTTGACCACATTGATTCGCCTCCGCTATCCACTTTAGTGGGAATGCCCATGGTTTGCATCAACAACTTGGGTAGGAGCTGCCATCGCTCTCATCAGTTGATGCGTTCCCTGAACAACCACTCGCTCGCCCGGCAACACACCATCTTTAACCTCTATGTACCGGTCGTCCTTGGCACCTACTACAATTTCATGCCTTGTGTAGGTGGCACCATACGCAACAAAAACAAATCGGCTACCGCCGTCTTCAATCACTGCCTCCAATGGGATGCTCAAGACATCAACGCCTTTGTCGAGGACAATTGTCTGGTCAGCAAACATCCCAGGTTTCAGCTGATGATCAGGATTTTCGATTTCTGCCCAAAAGTGAACGGTCTGTTCCGCTGGCTCCACAACATCCGAAATGCCAGAAATCTTGCCCGTGTAAATTGTTTCTGGGTAAGCAGCGACATGAATACGCACTTCACTGCCTATCTGCCATTTATCCTGAATTAACGCAAGTGTGTCTTCGTGAACTTCCCCTTGCGCCCAGACAATATCGGTGTCCAGTATTGAGAAGAGTATGTCACTCTTTTCAACTGTCGTGCCGACTGTCACATGCTGCTCGGTAATTTGCCCGGAAGCGGGTGCCTGGACATAAAACATAGCAGATGGTTGACCTGTTTGAATAATCTTGTCTATGTCTTCAAGCGTGAGTCCGGATACTTGAAGTTTCTGGCGAACTGTGTTTAAGGTGATGTTTGCATTGCGCAAAGCCTCTTCTAACTGAAGGACCCCCGCGAATGCTTCCGAACTTTCTACGAAGGCGAGGTAATTTTCAATCAATGCCTCGGTGGTTAAATCGTCAAAGGACGTGACTGACCCAGTTTCAGCCAAAGTTTCGAGAAGCGTTTCGGTTAATCCAGCAGCCAGGGCGCGTTGCCTGTTTGCTGCGACCTTGATAGCAGCGAGTTCGTATGCCACTTCTGCATCCACCAACGTTGTTGCGTCCTCACTGAGCATCCCATATTTTGCAAGTAAAATTTCTGAGTCCAGTTTCTCTGTATCCAGTAGTGAGAGGATGGGGGTCTCCCCCTTATCGCGCAGGATCTTTTCCAACGTCTGTTCGCTGATGCCGAGGATATGGAATTGTCGATTCACATCGGCTAACTCATTTTTCGCTTTCTTATACGCTGCCTGTTTCGCAATAAGTTCCTTCTGTGCTGAGATACGTTTTTCTGTGAGAGTCTTAATCCTTTTGAGGGTGCTATCAAGCAATTGCAGTTCAACATCAGCCTTGATCAATCTAAAACGCAGCTGTTCCAATGCTGAGGTAATCTGCGTTCCAGCGAGGGCTTTACGTTTTTTGACCGTCATTTGCAGCTGCTGTAGTTCGGAAAGTGATTGCAAATAGTCAATTTGCCGGGTTTGTAATTCCCGCCGAATTTGCTTCGCGAAAACCTCTGTCAGTCTCGCCAACTTGGATACAAGCGATTTTTGTTGAGATGCCGCTGCAAGAAGTTCAATCTGTGCCATCTGTAAATCAAGGCTCTCCAATTCAAGCAGTACATCGCCTTTTTTAGGTGTTTCGCCGACGCTGAAATGGATACGTTTCACGATACCGCCGGTTCTGGGTGTGACAATGGCTTGTCGTTCTGGGTGTGCCATTATATTCCCGTGAACAGACACAACCGTTTCAATCGCACGGATATCGACTTCATCAGTCTTCAGACCGATATTAATTTTTGCTTTATCGGTAAGTGTCACCGTATTCTCTTGGCTGTGTGTATGCCCAGTTGGCTCACCGTGGGTATGTGCTTGCTCATTGTGAATGTGTGTTTCAGCCCAAGTCAGTGTAAACGTGAAGTTTAGCGCAATCAAGCCGCCTATTACGATAACGGGGACTGCCAAAAGTAACGTGATATGAGAATAGCGTAACATTTTGATTTCTCCTTAGTGTTGTCCACCAATCATTGCGGATTTATGGTACGGATTCGAGAGTTGTGCCAACAGCGGCTTCAAGTTCAGCCAACGCCTTATAGTACGCTGTGAGCGCGTCCAGATAAGCAAATCGTGTTTTGATGAACTCGTTCTGCATCAAAATGACCTCTAAGAGTTCTGTTTCCCCTAACTCGTATGCGGTACGTGTTAGTTTAAGGTTTTCGTTGAGTAACTTCAGTGAATCGCCTTCATAAAACGTAAGCATTTTTCGCGTGGTCATGAGAGACAGGTATGCTGCCATGACCTCTTGAACAATCTGTTGCTCAGCAGTATTAATTTCTGTGGTATCCACCTGCTGTTGGGCTTTTGTGGCATGGATCTCAGCACGACTTCTATTAAACAGTGGCAATGGAATTGAAAACTTCACACCGAATGCCTCTCGTTTGCACTGCGTTCGGCAAGTGCCCCAACACTCAAATCTGGGATGTTCGCCGCTTTCGCGAGTCGGAGTTCGCTTTCAGTGAGTTGCGCGTTGAGCTGCAGCGCCTTTAGATCGTTGCGATGGGCAAGGGCTTGCGTCTTCAAAGCATCAAGTGTCCATTTCTGAAGTGTCTCTGGCGATGCCTTTTCGCGTAATTCTCCGACAGCGGCACGTGTCATCTCAAGCGGGGCACCCATCAACCCGTTGAGCGATAGTTGTGCCAGTTGCAATTTGCTCTCGAACATCGATGCTTCGCGCAGTGCCGATTGTAGATGAATGTTCGCCAGATTTGCTTGTGTTACTGAAATGTCGCCGGTCTCAAATCGGGTCTGCGCGAT
Organism: Candidatus Poribacteria bacterium; assembly: GCA_007571355.1. Classification (GTDB taxonomy): domain Bacteria; phylum Poribacteria; class WGA-4E; order WGA-4E; family WGA-3G; genus WGA-3G. The sequence continues at coordinate 9,342 of RKRO01000137.1, forward strand.
GTCGCGCATCTGTTCATTGTGTTGGACAACCTCTTTGGCTAACTTAAGTTTCTCTTGGACAAGTAGCAACTCATAAAAAGCGATTTTCACCGATTTCGTAACGGATTGGGACGCTTTGGCAAGTTCGGTATCTACTTTTTCGAGGTGTGTCTTTGCAATTCTTATCCGATGTCCGCGTTGCCCACCAAGTTCGAACGCCTTGGTTAATTCAAAACGTTGTTCGGCATGTACACCTCCAACGAACTCAGTTTCGAGTTCTGGGTTACCAAGCAGCGCGATACCATCAATTTGAGCCTGGGCAACTTTAACTTTTTCACGAATCACGTTGAGTTGTGGATTTTCGCGCAATGCTGTCTCAATGGCGATTTCAAGTGAAATCCTGATCTCTCCATTTGAAAAGGCAAACGGGATTTGCACCTTAATTAATGTTAACAGGCAAATGCTAGTTATCATGTAGATGTGGGTGAATGAGGTTCTTGTTCGCAATGCTTTTCTCCGTGTAAGTAATCCAAGTTGCTATCTAAAAGGATATAGGCGGCTTAGGTTATTATAACCTAAGTTGCTCCCGACGGATTTTGGACCTTGTAGCACAGTTTTTCGGACGCTTTCTTCACCCCGTAGGGGTGCTATGTCTATAGAAAACGGTATAGTTCGAGTGCCCGGCCCCGGAGGGGGCTATGGCTCTAAACAAGTGGCAGCTTAGGGTAGACATAGATCGGATGGAAGCAAGGTTTAAATGAGGAGGGTTGTGGTACGAAGAGATTTGAGCGTCGGGTTCATGAACAGCGAGAGGTGCTGCGGGGGCGGAAGCGGTAAAATCGCAGAGATGCTCTTTGGGGGTGTCACAAGTGCAAATGCGGAGACAGGGGGATGTATTGACCCATCGTTGGCAGGAACGAGGTATAAGTGGGCGTTTAATGGAATAAAAATAGCAAAGTCAATACACGAACCGCCATAGTCTTCTTCTGTAGTTGTGCCAGCAATCGTGACCTCCGCGTGTTCCGAATCATGCGAATCAAAAGCGTGCGCGCCTGTACAGTGCCCATTGCCAGAGACTTCAAGGGCAACGTGACCATCTGCGCCGATGCATAGAACATAGTTTGACAGCTGCATCGGGATTATAATAAGATAGAGGAGTAGCCAAATTAAAGGGATGGCAGTACTCTCTTTTCTCTTCAAAAGTAGTGTCATTTATTTACTCTAATCCAAGTTGTCACCTTTCCGAGAAGACACCTGTAGGAGAGGTTTGCCACCCCGACCTATAACTAAACATCACAACTCGCGAAAGAATCCTTATTTTTTTTAAGTAAGTTTCAATATTAAATATGCACATTGTATTCCAATGATGGACAGGGCAACCCTGCCCCTACGCACTTGGCAGCTGCCTTGCCTCAAAAAAATCGGAAGATTATTATCTAATATTGCTAAAAAAAATGAGTGTTTGTTTGATAGCCCTCTTGTCCGTAGCAACTTGGGTTACGCTAAAGGCATCTAATATTTTAAGAACACCGGATTTGCTGGCATTTAGTGTCTCTCTGAAAGACAATATCTGGTTCCTGACAGCGAAATTCGCACGCGTTCAAACGCTTTCTACTCAGTATAACAGAATTTTCCAATAAAAATCAAGAAAAAGACGGTATAGAATTAAATCAAACCGAATTTGATAGCCCCTTGGGCATATTATGGATACAAGACGAATGTACAAATTCCTTGAAAATTATGCTGAAATATGCTAACATTAAAAAAATGGACGCTATTCCATAGGCTTTAAGTCAAACAAAATATAGGACAAAACAGGAGAGACACGTTATGAAAAAGATGTTTTGGGTAGCAATGTTGTTTGTAATGTGCATTGCTAACAGTTACGGGCAATATAATGGCGAATGTTGGGTTGTAAGTGGTGGAGATACAGTTTATAAATTACATGCGAATGGCAACGCCGATCCGACGGTCATTCCGAATCTGACGCAAGCGAGTGCTGCGGAGGTAAATCCTACCAATGGTGTCGCTTGGATCGCTATTTCTGCATCGAATGCGGTCTTTAGATTCGATCAAGCCACAAACGAATTTACACAAGCACCGCCCATTGAACGCCCAAATATGATCTCAGTTAACCCAGCCGACGGCACCGTCTGGGTGGCATGGCTAAACGGGGTGTCAAAACTGTCAAGCGACGGAAAACAAATTCTCGCGCAGGTGGTTCCAGAAGGTGGACCTCCCAACGTAGAGACAGGTAGGTTCAATGTCGCTGTGAACCCTAAGGATGGCAGTATCTGGGTAGCGGATGCACGCGGTCCTATTAACCGTTACGATGCAAACGGCACGCAAATTGCGACCGGCCCAACGATGCAAGAACCGAAGGGCGGCGTAACGGTTGACTACGAAGGAAACGCATGGGTCGCCGACAGTCAGTTTAACACACTCATTCGGATTTCACCAACCGGTCAAGAACTCGTAAAACTTACAATTACTAGTCCGTTTTCTCCGCGCGTCAACCCTAAGGATGGCAGCGTGTGGGTGGTTTCAGAGCAGTCAATGTTGGTAAATTTGACAGCAAGTGGGACAAAAACTACCGAAGTTGTAGAGGCGGACGGTACGACGTTTCCTGGGTTTCTGGCAGGAAGGACAATAGTTGCAATAAGTGTTTCGCCTACAGACGGTGGTATCTGGGTTGCTGATCTAGTAGGAGGACCAGCATTTCAAGGCGCAGTCAGCAAGTGGACAAAGAGCGGGCAACAATTATTTACAAATTCTATTCGGCAACCCACTTCCGTTTCGGTTGGATTTTGGGAAGGAAACTAATCCACAAGACGACCACGGATTGCGTCGCTACGTTTACCTGCTTATCGGAGTACGCGCAGGCATAGTTGCAACTGCTCTGAGAGATAAATGTGAGGTGTATTATGATTGGTTATCAGCCTTTGGCGCGGCATAGAGGTTTTCAAGGCTTCCTGTTAAAACTTGCAATCGGAATTTTTATTGTCGGATTGTGCACCACGGGTGCTTTCGCGCAGCTGCCAGATTTCCGTGTTGATGCGAATAGTATTACCTTTTCTAACTCGACACCTGTTGAAGGGGAAGAGATTACCATCTGGGTTGAGGTGAAGAACATTGGAGATCGCACCCCGACGATGAACGAGGACCTCGTTGTTGAACTTTACGAAGGAGACCCAGCGACGCAACCGCTTCAAATCGTCTGTAAGGATGTGATCATAGAATTAAAATCTGGGCAGACCGACAGGGTGAAAGCCCAATGGCAACCACCTCCGGGTAAGACAGAAATTTACGCTGTCGTTAACCCGAGAGATGCTAAATATATTGAAGAAACGGATGAAAGCAATAATATTGCCCATACAACGATTGTCGCACAAACCCGGACGTTCCCGCCTGTCACGCCCCAACAAATCCAGAACGCGATCACAAAAGGGGTTGATTGGATAGAGGCACAACAGGGAAGACATAGCCGGACATGTTTACAATGTGGCACTGAAAATCAACTTATCCTCATCTGTATTACCTGCCAAGCAAGCCTGGAAGGGCTGGCTGAAAATTTCGAGCCGGATGCTGTCTGGAATTTCGGTGAGGATCAGACCCAGGAGACGGCACTCGCCTTGCAATCTTTGCTTGCAACGGGACATACGCCTTCGCACCTTTCTGTTAAGAACGGTTTGGAATTCCTATTGGCGCAGGATTGGAATGAGTTTGCTGTTTATCAATATGCGGTAATTATTCCGGTTCTCGTAACGGTCCAAGACGAGGCGTATCGGGAACGTGCACAATTTGCGATAAACCGATTGGTCGAAAAGCAACTGCCGGTTGAAGATGACGATTTCGCCGATCCAAGGGACGATGGCGGTTGGGGATATGGCTTCACTGCCGATGGCGCACACATGAACATGGTTATCTACGCGCTTTATGCTGCAAAGCAGTGGGGAATTAATATTCCAGCGGATACATGGGCACGTGCCGAGCAGTGGATTCGCCGAAATCAAACCGAAACGGGCGGGTGGCTCTATAACTTGGTGGATGATGGATCCCCTTGGGCAATCGGTGTCTACGGTAGTATGACAGCAACCGGACTCTGGGCACTGCGCGCATGCGGGGTCCCCGTCGATGGTCCACAAATCCAAAAAGGGATGGCATGGATAAAAAGGCATTGGACGTTAACCCGAAATCCAGGTTCTAATTCATGGCTCTACTATTACCTACTTTCGCTGCAACGGTTCTGTGACATTCCGCCAACCTTAGACACGCTTGCTGGCTATAATTGGTACGATGAGATTTCACAGATGATGGTGTCGCAACAGCAACCTGATGGAAGATGGCGGGGTTCAGAGAGCGACTTTTTGGCGACATGTTTTGCCGTGATGACGCTAAGTCATGCACTTGCAGGTCCGACGGAACCCAATATTGGGATTGTCCCAAAAAGCCTCCGATTTTCACCGCCTTCACCGCGTGTCGGTGAAGCGGTTCGACTCAGTACAACCCTACGTAATACCGGAACGCCTTTTGATGGAATTCTCAATATAAGATTTTATGTTGATAACGAGGAAGTGAGTAAAACCGAAGTACTCTGGACACCAAAACTTCAAGAAACCGTCGTCTCAGCGGATTGGGTACCTGCAACTGATGGTGAGATAGAACTTGTGGCGCGCATTGACATCACCGATACAGATAAAAGCGACAATAACGCCTCGGAAAAGATTACTGTTTATCCACAATCCACGTCGGCGACGGATCTGCAAATGGCACCGGAGCAAATTAGCGAAAACGTTTATAAGTTGGGAAATGTGACCTTGGACATCAGTAAACGCGAAATAGCGATCCCGGGTGAGATTAATATTGTCGGTGCCGATACCATTATTGAATTTTTGGCGTGCGGTAAACTCGGAAAAACCCATGAAAGTGTTCTGATTGTTGACGCGGAACCGATTCATATAATTACGGTGCTCGGTGCCTTGGAGTTGGATGCCGGTATGAACCTTTCCGTTGAGGGGGATCCGCGAACACCTACCGGTTCACCTGTAGAAATCTGGGTAGAGTGGAACCAAGGCGATATAGTCGTTTCACGCCGCGCCCGCGAACTCCTCTGGAACGCTTTCAAAGAGCAACCGATGCAAGAAACGCCTTGGATTTTCACCGGTGGTAGACTCAAAAACAACCAATGGACTGCTCAACTTTTCCATAATATTATCGCTGTCTATCGAGACCCAGATTCCATTTTCAATCACCCTTTACCGACCGGTACAGACGATAGAACATATCGAGTCAATACCGATGTGGTTCCATCAAAAGGGACAAAGATAAAATTGATTATTCGACCCACTACAGCTTAGAGGAAAACGATGCCTATTTTTGAATACCACTGCAACGACTGCAGCACTGCGTTTGAGGTGCTTGAACGCTCGAATAATATAGACAAACCGGCGAAATGCCCGAGTTGTGGCACACACGACACAAAGAAGCGTTTCTCCGCGTTCGCTACCGCTGGTACCCAGAAGGAGACCGTTAGCGAAAGGACGACCTGAGTGATTCCAGCAAGCGGCAGTCTGTCGTAGCCAAACCCTATTATGGAGACACCTAAGGGATAGTATCTATCTAATCAGGGGTGTCTTTTTGTTTGCAGACCCATAATCCCACTGTATGCGCAACTATTTCCTACCGAATTACACATCTAAAGGAAACCCAATGAAACAGAAACCAGCAACGCCACCAAATATCTCCCGAGAAATTCAAGACAATAAAGTGTTTCCGGTGTATCTGCTCTGTGGAGAGGAGAATTTTCTTATTGAGGGGACCCTCAAACAGATGCTTGACCATCTACTTGTCCCGGAAACGCGCGATTTCAATCTCACCTTTTTAGAGGATGCGAATATAACGATTCGAGAAATTCTAACACAGGTTGATCTCTATCCGGTTATGGCAGACCGACGGATCGTTGTTGTCCGAGACGCGCCATTCTTTAAAACTCAGCAACGCTCAGCACCGATAACAATTATCCGAAACGCATTTAAAACTGAAACGACAAATCCGTCGAAAACTATCTCTACATTGGCAAAACTTTTAGAAGTGAGTCCGCATCAGATCGCCGAAAATCATCTCGGTTATATAAGTGCTGTTGATTCGCTCATTGATGAATTAAACACAAAACTCACCGATGAAGAGCGCAGGTTCTTGGAACGTTTACCGCAAATTGCGCAGCAGCTTGACACATATACCACCACAGAGCCTGATGATACCGGAGATGTCGCTGTACTCCTTGATTGGCTTCAAGGCGATTTACCGAAACATAGTGTGCTGATATTTACAGTGCAGGGGGCAGTAAACGAACGGAACCAGGTTGTTAAAGCCATTGAGACTGTCGGACGCTACCGGTCTTTCAATCCAGTGGAAGCAGGGCAGTCGCTAAACCGGGACCCGCTCTATAAAAAGGTCTCAGACAAATTCTCCGAATACGATAAACAGATAACACCGCGGGCATTCTCTATTCTTCGGACGCGAACGGGTGGTGATATGCACACCATCGCTGAAGCGATCAATAAAATCGTCAACTTTGTTGGTGATAAACGCCAAGTAGACGAACGAGATGTCCGAAATATGGTGGCACAGCATACGTTTGACAGCATTTTTGACCTTACGGATGCAATAGGGAAACGCTCGGTTGGGCAGGCAGTAAAGAGCCTTCACGAGGTGTTAGCAAGTGATCAAGAACCTATTGTGGTGAATGCAGCAATCACACGCCACTTCCGGTTCGCGCTCCAAGCCAAACTCATCGCTGACAGAAAAGGACTTCGACCGCTCCGAAGCCGCATGCCGTTTGCTGAATTTACAAAAAATATCTTCCAACCGCTTGCTGGAGAAGTAGGGGACATCTTACCGAAGTCAGCCACGCATAACATTCTGAAGCAGAACCCGTACGTCGCGTATAAAATTTTTCAGACGCTTCATGCTTTTACGGTGGCTGAACTGGTCGATGCAATCGAACAGACCCTTGTCGTCGATACTGAATTGAAGACAAGCGTCGCAGATGATGCATGTATTTTAGAGCAGTTAGTGTGTGAACTTTGTGCCAGTTCAACAGGGAGAAGGTCTACATCCTTCTAATATATAGGGTAACCGCTGGCGTTTTTATTCCGTTTTATTTACTAATATACAAGCATTTATAGGAAGGAGTTTTGAATGAAAGGCACAAGACCTTTGGATAATACCGAGATCCGGAAGGTAGCGGAAGCGTTTAACGGTACTTTTACCGTTCGAAATCGGAATCTATTTATGTTAGGTGTATCCGTTGGCGGACGGATTAGCGAACTGCTTGCGTTGAAAGTGGGAGATGTATGGCAAAACGGCAAACCTGTCAAGGATTTGCTGTTTGCTCGGAGCATTGTGAAAGGCGGTGAGGTATCGAGAGCCGTGCCTGTCAATGTAGACGGTAGAGAAGCAATTGAGGCACTCATTGCTTGGCATGCTGAACAATACGCGGATATTGATGCCACGCGCCCCCTGTTTCCATCCCGGAAAGGGAGAGGGACGAAGCCGATGACGAGAATAGCGGCGCACGATGTGCTAAAGCCTGCGTTTGAATTGGCAGGTTTAAATGGTAAACTCGGCACGCATTCCCTGCGGAAGTCTTACGCGCAGCGCCTATATGAACAGACGAACGATATTTATGCCGTGCAAGAGATGTTAGGACATAAAAGTGTCGTAACAACCCAGCGGTACTTAGGTGTAAATTACGCCAGCGTCCGTGCTGCGTCAGAGGCGATGTCCATTCATGCCGAATCTAACAGTAGTGCCAAAACGTTAAGTTCGGTAAATGATGCCTCGGATGACGAACTTTTAATCGAATTGCTCCGGAGAGGATACGATGTTACACGTCTACTGCAGAAAAGTGAATCAGAACAACCTTTTCAACTCTCAGAGGAGAAAACAGCATCAAGATTTGTCTAAAAATCAATTTTGCACACCTTTTTTACTCTCTTTTTCTGTTCCGCCGACTCTAATAAAATAAGACTATATTTATGCCAAAGTTGGAGGTATTGAAAATGGGAGAAGTTGTTCTGATTATCGCTATTATATTCGGAAGTATCGCGATAACGGCACTCGGATGTGTCTGGATGGGTACGTCCTACGCTGCGAAGAAAAAGGGTCTAAAGAAAGGAGCATCGCAACGTGAGGTAGAAGCACTGCATCAGAAAGTAGCAGACGTTCAACAAGAAATTGATGTGCTGAAAAATGAAGTGAAACGACTCATCAACATCGCTAAAGGTGTTGATGCGTAAGGAGGGGAACGGTTATGCCTGTGCTACTGCTGATATTCGTCGGATTGGTGTTCTTCCTTGTTGTTACGTTTGCTGCTGCGGTTACCACTGTTATTGCAATAGTGATCGGAACGACAACAGTCACTATACTTGCGTGTGTCTGGGTGTTTACGGCGTATCACCTTAAAAAATCGGGATACGCACCGAAAACGGCTCAAGAAACCTATCGCCAAGTTGACTCGGATTTAAAACAGATGGTTGGGGATCTGCAGGAAATTCGTTCTGAATTGGAAGAAGTTGAGCCACATCTACGAAATATGGAATTTTTAAAGTACGCCCGTCAGAATCGCAACGGAGAAAAATAAGTCATAGGCAGGACATATATTGTCCTGCCTATTTCGCGTACTAAAGTAATGTGAGTTCGAAGTAGGAGGTTTTATGAGAACTATCATGATTCTTGGCACTTATCACATGGACAACCCAGGATCCGATGCTGTCAACTTTGAAGCAGATGACGTGCTAACCGCTAAAAGACAGCGTGAACTTTAGCAACTCATTGAACGGCTCGCGCGATTTAATCCCACCAAGATAGCCGTTGAGGCAGATACCAGCCTTGACGCTGAAGTCAACGCAAAGTACCAAGATTACCTGAATGGTGTATATCAGCCGGGGCGAAGTGAAGGCGAGCAAGTCAGTTTTCCTCTGGCGCGAAAGATGCAACATTCAAAGATTTACTGTGTTGACTGGTTTCAGACGGCAGACGAAGAAGAAACGGTGGATGTTGAGGCTTTTGCAAAGACTCATAACCAAAGCGGATTACTGGAGAAAGCCAACGCGATGGTGCAAGCAATGGCGCAAGACCCTCTTACTACCCTCGCGGAGATCCAGAAAACTGGGAGTGTGATTGACATGCTCCGTTTTCTCAATCAGGAAGAGACCATTTGTATTTTACATGAGATTAACATGCTACCGCAGTTCACACTCGCCCAAATCGGTACAGTCGACCAATATGTCGGACTGGATTGGTTATTAGGCTGGTACGAAAGAAATCTCAAAATCTTTGTGAACCTAACGCGCATCACCGAATCTGATGACGACCGGATTCTACTGATTATTGGTGCCGGGCATGTCTTCCTCGTTCAGCAGTTCCTTGAAGATTCAGAGGACTATATAATCGAAAGCCCTCTCGAATACCTGGATAGCGCGGTGATGTAGACTTCTTACCCTAAAAAGTGATTGGGAGTATATACGAGGTATAGGTGCTAATATCACCTGATTTAGAGTATCGACTTGGAGATGCCAAGTTCGCGTTTTTCAAGTCCTAAAAGATCAACCATCGGTGAAAGAAAACGCCTCTGCCTTCGGGTTCAACCACGCGCAACAATATCTTTCCGTCGGTGAAAAAATCCACTGCCATAAAACCTGTATGCTGATGCGCAAATAGGGTATTTGCCCCAGACGACACTTCTGTTACTTTTCTACTGGAGGCGGCCCCGCTAACGAGGAAATAATCAACAATCTCACCTTTTAAGACTTGTAAAGAGTGTTCATGTCCCGAGGCATAGATTAAAAGTGATGTATCTTGATGTGAGGGTCTCCGCGCAGAAAATGCTCGGTTGAGTTGCACTACCCAATTGTTGTATGGTGCGCTGCCTATATCTTGGTCGAGCTTATAAAGATGGCCTCTTGTGTAGGCATACATTGAACCGAGAATCGGGGTTGGAATCCAGAGCCATTTTTTGACGACTCTGGCAGCAAAAAAATGAGATTTCCAGTCAAAATAGCCTCCGTGTGGACCGTAACTCTGCAATGGATGGTGTCCGACAACAATAACCGGCAATTCTGTATCCAACAGTGTTATAAGTTCTGCTATAACCGTTTCGGGTGATTTTTGCGCTTTTTGGTGTTGATGGAGCCACCATTGTGTATCCAAAATAATAAGTCGGACTGCAGGATCAGTTTTCGGCAACTCGATTGCAACAGGTCCGGGTGACCCTCCAGATGGTAGAAAATTCCGTTCACCGACAAGCGCGTCATTGATAAACTTCTCTTGTGCAAGCAGCGCGCTATACCCTTCCGATTTCCCGCTTGCCCAATCGTGGTTTCCGGGGATGAAAAGTCCATGGACACCCGCAGCTTTGACAACAGAGAGTTGGGGACCGAGTCGTGCTGATGCTTCATGTTTTCGACTTTCTGTCATTCCATCCGGATACATATTGTCCCCTAAAAAGACGATACTCGTTTTCGCAGCGTCTTTCCGTGCCCATTCACCGAGGGTCTTTAAAACAGGCTCATCAGGTTTCGGTGCTCCACCATCGCCGAGTAACAAAAGACGATAACGGAGTACGCCTCCTGTTTCACTCTCACGTCTTTCAATATCAGGTATCTCTGGATGGTAATACGGTTTGGTATGGCTACATCCAGCACTTGTCAACTGTATCAGTTGAATGATACAACAGAGGATTACAATGTAATGCGTGAACTTCGGACGTTTGAAGGGGTAGGCATTAAATTTCATATTTTGCTAAGGCTAACAATCGAATTGTTAAGATAACGACCTGTTTTAGAAGCAATTTATTTTAATCTATGGCGGCAATTGGACGATGTGGGTCAATGAACCTGTTATACTCATCTTTGCGGCGTGGTTCAGGCAGTGCATCGACTTTCGCACGCAGCCTTGAAAGCGCGTCGGCATATATTGGTACGTCAATCAAGTTGTTTCGTTCCTCAGGGTCTTTGGAGAGATCAAAGAGTTGTTCGGGCCACCCTTTATCATTGTCGAATTTAAAATACTTTAAGTTGCCCTCTTTGACCATCACAGAGGGACCATTTTGGGCGCGCCAGAGTTCGCTGTAAACGGTATCCTGCCAATTCGTCGTATCCCCTTCAAGGAGTGGCACGAGCGAGTTTCCATCAAGTTCATCGGGTGCAGGAATCTCTGCTAACGCACATATTGTTGGAAACAGATCCACTAACGATACGTTCTGCTCAATAATTTTCGCCTCTTTCCCAAATCGCTTTGGATACCAGATGGAAAGCGGCACCCGTGCCGAAGCCTCAAAGTAACTCTGTTTCTCCCAGAGTCCTTTTGTGCCGAGCATCTCACCGTGGTCAGAGAGGAAAATGATAATAAAATCGTCCAAAACATTCAAATGTTCCAGTTGCGGAATAACCCGACCGAATTGGGTATCCATCCACTCAATCATGCCGTAGTATGCCGCGGTGGCTCGGTGTGCCTGACGGTAGGTTACATCTTCTCCAATTCGTACTCTAAAGA
>RKRO01000332.1 GCA_007571355.1 Candidatus Poribacteria bacterium
TGTAGTTTTCAGGGTGCCGGTGGCAACATCCCATAAACGCACGGTGGTGTCCCCACTTCCTGTTGCGAGTGTGTTTCCATCCGGACTGAACGAAACACTATAGACCCAGGACGTGTGTCCTGTGAGTGTAGTTTTCAGGGTGCCTGTTCCCACATCCCATAAACGCACCGTCCTGTCCTCACTTCCACTTGCGAGTGTATTGCCATCCGGGCTGAACGAAACACTCTCGACCCAGCCCGTGTGCCCTATGAGGAGTGCTGCTTCCGCACCGGTTTCCGCATCATAGAGCGAAATACCGATGCTACTCGCGACTGCCAGAAGACTGCCATCCGGCGAATAGGCAATGTCATTCACAGTGCCTTTGCCGAGGCGGGCTATCGCACCTTCGGGTAAGTGCTGTTGCGTCACATCCAGCTGAGCGAAACTGCCGTGTGGCAAACAAACGAACAAAGAAAGTAAAAGAATAAAGAACCGTATGGAAAAGAAAGTTAACCGTTTCATAAAATTTTCTCCTATTTTGGTATTGGTTTTGAGGGATTTACCCCCTTGTATCCCCTTGCAAGCAGGGGAACTGGTTTTCGTAGGGGCGAGGTCGCCTCGCCTGTTTCTATACACACAACCTAACAGGTTGTGCTACACCCCCCGCAAACAGGGGGAAGTGATGCAAAATACACACGCAGCGAAATCAGAGGAGCATGGCCTCGACTTGATGCCGCTTTTACGAAGACAACCCCCCTAACCCCCCTTGTCAGGGGGGAAGTGAAAAACCGCACAACCTAACAGGTTGTGCTACAAGATTATATAGCAAGAAACGTGCCAAACATGCATTCAGAGAACGGGGCGTGCAAAGCAGGTATCAACGCGCAAGCCTTCAGAGAACATCCGAACCGCTGAAATGACGCAGTACACCCCCGTTGTGATAGGCATTCGGGCGTTTAGGCATCCCTTCACAGTGGCCTGGCCCGTTTTCCATACAATGCAAAGGGGGAGCTGTTATCGAGCAAAAATTGTATCGAGCAAAAATTGTATCGAGCAAAAATTGTATAGTTGAAAAACGCAACGTCTAACCGGTGTCAATTGTCCAAAGTTTAGTATATTATCGTAACATCTAAAAATAAAGACACACTTTTAGGAACACAACCCCCACGAAGAAACACTTTCTTCGCATTGGATTTGAGCGTTCGCAAAAACACCCTCCCTTATCAGCGGGGAAGCAGAGGGACATCGTTTCTATAGGATGTGTTTCAATCCTTATGGGCTTTACGCTAAAAAAAGGGATGATGCAGCAGCTCAGCGAATGAACGCCCATGAAAAGCGTTCCAATCTGTTTGATGGACGAAAAGGTATTTCCACGTCACGCCGCCCAGAGCCGCGGCTCTACACCAAGAGACCGCCGCACTCGCCTTTTCACGGGCATCTCCATCCGGGTACCCTTTGGTCTCGACGAGGAAATACGCGCCGTTCCTATCACGGACAAAGAAATCGGGAATATACCGCGCAATCCGGCCCGACGCGTTGAGATAATCAATCCGAAGTGCCTGGGGACCGGCGTTTTTCGCGAAGGCCTCCACATCTTCAGCCCTGTCTAACCAGCGGGCAAATTCCGCCTCGAAATGGCTGTGGCACGGCACCAAGTTAAACAGCGTCTTCGAGGCGATAATCGCAGGATGCTTTGCACTCGCCGTAAATAGATAGGGATGCCATCCGGATAACAGCACAGGAGCCGTGCCCGTGGGGATCCGTGGTGCTGTTCGGATGATCCGTTCTAAAATTAAGGGTTCAAACACTGCGTGAATGCGATGGGCGACATCAGGGTCGCCGAGGCGTTGGATGAGGCGTTGATCTGTAAGCGTTACGCTTGCTTCAAAAAGCAACTCGGTTAGAAAGTGTTCAAGGAGCGGGGCGATGGTTTGGTGAAGGATCGCCGGCAGCCGGCAGGTGTGTTCAAGTTGCTTGACGAAATAACTGATCGCTGTCCAACCGTTGTTCAATAACGGGGCGTTCAGCTGCATCCATTCCACAACTTCCTGCGTCAGCAGATGGGTCCCCGTATACACAAATTCGGATGGGACGGCAAGTTTCAGTTTTGACATGCCGCGACAGCGGGCTTCCACATCTGCACAGGTCAACCCACGAAGGGCTATCGAATGCACCCGGTGCGCATCGGAAAGCTGCGGGACAGCTATCTCCAAAGTACCATTCTTGTCAGGGTAAATGGAAACGGTGGTCGTTCCGATACGGTCTGCTTGCTGGACGAGCGTTGCGACTCCCTCGCTTCCGAGTGCCTCCGCATACAGGCTTCTGAATGCCGGGTGCTCAATGACAACAAGGCTTTCGTATGCGACCTCATCGCTCCCGGGCGGTGTCATACGGCGCAACCCCCTGCCGAGGGTCTGCTCGGGTAGGATTTTGGCATCCGAGGTAAACGGACGCAACGGAACGATAGTCGTAACGTTCTTGACATCCCACCCTTCGCGCAGCATCAACACAGAGACAATGCACGCATACGGGTTCTCATCGCTGTCTAAGGCTCTGCTGAGTTCGCGCAGTCGCTTCAGGTCGGCATCGCTCATCTGTCTCTCGTTTTCGATGAACTCGCCACGTTTGTTGACTCTCCCTTTCAGATTGGTATGCAGGTTCAACGTTTTTCCGTTGAGCTCTTCAAAAAACGGATCGGTGTTGAGGAGTCTGGCAATCACATCCGCTGCGTGTGTGTTCTCACACATCACAAACAGGAGGGCTTTCTTGTTGTCTTTTGCCCACTCCGCATAACTCGCCTGCCACCGTTTGTAGCCGACTTCCAGGTGCGCGCGATACTTTTCGGCGGCGTTGTCAGATGGGGCGATCTCCAAATTGGCTTCGCCGATGATGGGCACCTTCACGATGCCTGCATCCACTGCCTCCCCAAGGGGCGTATCACAGACAATATGCCGGAATAGATTGCCTCGCTGATCTTTCGGGGTCGCGGAAAAGTCTAATTGGACAACCAGTCCGTCTGTTTTGTTGTGGAAAAACGCTATCGCCTGACTCCATGCTAAATCGGGATGCCAGATGTGGTGCGCCTCGTCGTTAAGGACCATTAAACGCTGCTCCTCGGAGATGCGTTCGCGCAGGGCAGCCCCGATGTCTATGGACGCAGTGGGGGTTACGGTGGGTCCCATAAACCGATGATACTGGTGTGCCTTGCCCCGGCGCTTCGGATACAACTTATGGATGTTAGTGAGGTAAAGCACTCCTTGCCCCGCACCACCGGGTTCATTCTGTTCAATGACGTTCAGATGCCAATCGTTTTTCCATTCTGGCGGTATCAACGGATCGGTCTCAAAGATTTTCCCACCCCCAAAGTCTTCTAAAAGCCTTTCGTAAACGGTGAGTCCGGGGGCGATGACAAGGAAGCAGGTTGCCATATCAGAATTCGGCTCACGGAGGGCGTGGAAATAACTCCAGACGATGGCGAGACTCATGCATTTCGTTTTGCCTGTCCCGGTTGCCAGTTTGAAGGCGTATTTCGGCCAGGCGTTCTCTGATTTCGGTATTCCGACGGCGGCAAAGAGGGCATGGGGTGAATTGTCATAATGATGGATAAGGCTCGACACGCTGCGGACGTGTGCTACCTCATACAGATAGATGAGCGTCTCCATTGCCTCGCGTTGGCAGAAGTAATATTGGAACTCGCCTTCGCCTTGGCGGTGTGCTCCGCCGAACCAGTGCGTGAGCAGCGTGCGCGATGTCTCACTCGCGCCCTCATAACCGTCACCTCGCCACTCGCCCACAGCCTCCCGCAAAGTGTTGACAATTGCTATCTGTGAAGGACGGCGGTGTGAAGTTTCTTGATAGGTATAGATCTGTTCGGCTTCTATGATACTGTTTTCGTCCGTTTCGGTCTCTTCTTGCGCGGTTTGGACGGTTCTCTGACGGTGGGCATTCGGTTCCTCCCAGGGGTCATATAACCGCTGAAGTACTTCTGCTTTTACATTCAGGATGCTCATGCGTTCACCTCCACACGGACGACGATGTCCGTATCACATCCGAACACATCCACGACGCGCACGCATATAAAATACTCACCGGGTACGGGATATTGATGGTGCGCGGTGCTCGCTATTGCCAATGTTCTATCCTGACTCGTGCGATAATCCTGCCAATGATGCGTAAATGGGGTGTCGGCGCTCCACTCGAAATCAACTGCCCAGAAGTCAATAAAGTCAAAGGGCCGCTCAACAGACAGATGCTGAAGGTTCTCTAAATTTTTGGCGGGAACTTCCGCGAAGTCGGGTATGAATTGGGTCAGCCGGATATCAACGGTGCCGTCTGTATGAGAGATGGGTTCGGCTTGAAGGTAAGCAGGTGCAAGGAAAAGGGCGGATTTTCGGTTTTTCTCCATCACCTCGCGCGGGATCCGGATGAGGTGAAGCGTGATACCGTGGGTCTGCTGGAGGGCCTCCACAGTTTGGTGGAGCTCCATCTCAAATTCCCAGGCGAGACAATAAAACTTCCGATTTACCCCCCCCATCACCTGTTAAGTGATAAGTAGTTTTACTAACCAATTCCTCTGCATCGGCTTTGCCGAAGAGGGTATCTATGGGTGCGATGTAACAGTAGGCACCATCTTTGAATCCGTGCAGATAAGGCGAGGGTTGGTTTTCGGGTGGCAAGACTTCTGCACCGAAGAGTTCCAAGACGACCCGCCGGTGTTCTCTCTCAGCGCCCTGGAGGTGTTCCTGCTGCCACCACTGCCGTTCATATTTGCCGGCATTATAGACACCGAAGGCGCGGTAGGGTTTCTCTGCGTGATGCCGTTCGCGTTGGATGTCAATCATCCGTTTGCGCGTGGTATGGATACCAAAGCGTCCCAAGTCTGACATTATCCACTTTCTCCCGAGTTGCTCCGCGACTGCACCGGTGGTGCCGCTGCCGCAAAACGGATCAAACACGATATTGCCTTCGTTGGAGGAGGCTTTGATAATACGTTCCAAGAGTGCCTTCGGTTTTTGTGTCGGATAGCCGAGACGTTCTTTCGCCATAGAATTGAGCATTGGTATTTCCCACCAATCCTCAACTACTTTACCCTTAGCATGTATAGCTGCCCGTTCACTTTCAGTTCCACTTTTCCAAGCACCACCGCTGCCATGAGCAGCAAGCGATTTTGTAGCAAACGGCACGCGAATATCATCAGTATTGAATGTCCAATTATCGGATTTCGTATAGAAGAGAATGACATCATGTTTTCTTGGAAACCATTTTTGAGCCTGGGACGTACTTTTATAGCCCCAGATAATTTCATTTCGAAACCGATTTTCACCAAAAATCTCATCCATGAGCAATTTTAAATAATGGCTCATCGTAGGATCGCAGTGTAGATAAATAGACCCGTCATCGGCAAGCAGATCGCGCATCAGGGTTAACCGTTCAAACATGAAGTGGAGGTAGGAATCCGTGCCTTTGCCCCAAATATCGCAGTAGGCGACGGTCTCTAACGCGGAGGCATCTTTGGGTACCTTTGCTTTTGCGTCGCCGATAGGCACGTCCATCGTAAAGTCTGCGCCGATGTTGAAGGGTGGATCGGCATAGATGAGGTTCACTTTGCCTCGAAATTCGGACAACAGACTTGCCATGACGACTTTGTTATCGCCCCATATCAGGCGATTACAAAAATCGTCTTGACGTTTGTTTGCCTTTTCAAAGAGTTCGAGTGTTCCTGTAGCGAAGGCCTCGCTGCGCGGTTGGTCGACCTGTTCGATGTGTTGGAGCGGGAGGGTTGCGGCGGTGATGTCAACGGGTCGCCTGTTGCCATCTGTGTCGTATTTTCCCTCCCATATCAGTTCTGTCTTGCGTGTTGCAAGTGGGTGTGTGGTGTTTGTCATAGATGTTCCTTTTTTATCGTAAAATCTAAAAATAAATGAGCACTTTTCGGAAGACAACCCCCCTACCCCCCTTATCAGGGGGGAAGCAGAGGTGCCTCGTTTTGATAGGATGTGCTTCAATCATTATTGACTTTACTATAAATGCACACTTTGCGGAAGACAACCCC
>RKRO01000042.1 GCA_007571355.1 Candidatus Poribacteria bacterium
GGTCATGGTAGTCCGCATGCAGGTTTGGTGTCGAACGTCAAACCGGTGGTGAGGTGCCGTGCAAAGTATTGCGTGAATCCAGCTGTAAACTGGTTGTTGGCAAGTCATTTTGGGCTTTGCACTCCATTTTTCATCAGGGCATTGCTGCTGCGCGCCTGCGCGTCGAAGCCAGTGCCCCTTTGCTCAGCAAAGACATCCTCCAAATGGTCAACCTTTACCAAAACATGGCATCGGCACCCCAACCCGCCAGCGATGCCCTCTTAGACATGAGACCCACCCAAACCGAAGACGCACTTACCGATACAACGTTAGCAATAACGGCGGCACCAGAAGAACAAAACGCAGAAAATAAATCCGACGAAAATTCCCAATTGGGAAAATTGGGAATTTTTTAGGAGGCAGAACCCACACCCCCACAAGGGTTACGGATCTCCGAAAATTCCCAATTCCCTTTTGAGCAGAACCGATGAGACTGTGTATATTCCATTCTCCTCTGCTTGCGGTTCCTACTTCATTCCCCCCCGCCTGCGCGGGGGTTAGGGGGGGGTATCCTATCGAAGCGAGGCCCCTCTGATCCCCCCCGATTGCGGGCAACATCTCCATTTCCGCCCCCGCCTGCGAGGGGGTAAGTGCCAAAGTTTTGTAGGTCGGGTAGAGCACAGCGAAACCCGACAGAAGCAAGCAGGGGGAAGCAGATAGGGATCGCTTCTATGCGGTGTGTTTCAATACTTATTGGCCTTACTATAACTCGACACCGCAGTTCACTCATCTGTCTGCCGCTAAAGCCTCGGCAAAGTCCTCTGTGCTTTCCGCTAAGAGGGCAGCACGAAACAACCGCCGGAGACGCTGCGAATCCTCAATCCTTTCTAATATCGGCTTGAAGGTGCTCGCAGCATCGGGCTGCAATCGGAGTGCTAATGCTTCAAGAATGTCTTCAAGGGCACGTTCTCTCATGCCTTGCTCAAGTCCTTGCTCAAGTCCTTGCTCAAGTCCTTGCTCAAGCCCTTGTTGGTGTGCCACCGCTGTCGCTTCCTCTGTCCAGTATTCAATAATATTACGCTGCTGCATGGTCTCCTCCGAAAGAATACGTGAAATCACTTCCGATCCATAGACTAAATTTCCCAAAACCGCTAAAGTCCCAAGATACACCGGTTTGTTCAAAACAGAAACACCATCCGCCGTTCGAACACACCGGCGAAGCCATTGCTCAGCATCTAAACCCGAAGGACGCTTCATCAGCGGCGTGAAGGGCAGTAAACCTATCGGTTTCGCATCCAGAACCCGCTGCCCATCCATCTCAATGAGCCGGAAAACCTTATATTCAATCAAAATCTGATGACCCGCTATATTTTGCACATAAACACCCTCATCCCTCCGCCCCGCATCCGGACGCAGATAGATAACACTCGAATAGACCGGCAACCGGTGCGTTTCAACCAACCGAATGATATAACCTGCCATCCGTAGAGACATCTCAGGGTCATAACTGTCGGTGGTCTGAAACTCGAAATGGACCAGCACCTTTTCCCCGTTGCGTTCTATTTGGATAACGATATCTGCCTGGTGCATTTCAACTGTAGGCTGCTCGGGGACGATCAATTTCACGAAAGAAACCGTGTCGTCTTCAAAGTTTAGGCAGTGCTTGACGAAGTCCATGGGGTGTGTTTGTGCTTGTGTTTTGGTAAGGGTATCAAAAATCGCCATTTTATTTCCTTTTCTATTTTAGCACATTATAGCATACATTTGCGGCACAAGTCAAATCTTATTTTCATCTTTCCCTTTTTAACGCCAGTTTGATGAATCCTTTCGGACGTGTTGCGGGTTCTATTTTCGCAGCACAGAACCGTGGATTGTAGCACAAACTTCCCAGTTTGTGGGGTATAAGACATAAATGAACAATGGACACTACGGAAGTCCAATATTTATCACACTCACGTTTTTACTATAAACGCGAAAAGCAAGTGTGCGGGTGAGCGTTGAAAGGGTGCTGCATCGGTCACCAACGGGAAAACCATAAAGGGCCCCTACGACAAACGGGTCGATGGACGGGGAAGGCTATTTTCCCGTCGTGCTTTAGCGATACGCCTTGAACCGACGGCTTATAGGGGCCACCTATACCTTTTTCTACGAGTTGGTGACAGGGCACCCTCAGAGAAAAATTCAAGCGTCTTTGGAAATACGACACGAAACAAACTCAAACTGTCCAAACTTTAGTCACACTATGAAAACATTGACAAAACAAACCGGAGGGCGTATAATTGTGGTGAGTATTATTCCGGTTATTACTTTTTTATTACATTTAGCAGGAATTTTCTATTATGAACATCCAATGGAACAAAGACGAAATTAATGACCGTGTCCTTAGTGTCCTTACTGAAAACAATGCGCAGGCCGTTCTCAAGCATCTCACCGATCTGGAGTCGAACCGGGTAAGATGGCAAAATCGATGGATCTGGGAACTTTTGCAGAATGCGCGCGATGCTTCAACAGCAGGCAATAACCGCCTTGTCGCGAAAATTCAATACAATTCCGAAAAACTTGTCTTTTTACATAACGGAAGTGGATTCACACTGGATCAGATAATCCGTCTCATTTATCACGGTTCAACGAAAGTTGAGGATGAGGGGACAATAGGGAAATATGGCAGCGGTTTTCTCACAACCCACTTATTGTCTCCCGAAATAGTTATATCAGGACAACTCGCCGACGGTCAACGGTTTGATTTTCCGCTGGTGCGTAAACCTGATTCCGGAACTGCACTTCGTGAGTCGATAAAAGAAGCCTGGGAAAATTTCAGCCCGTCTGTGGAGCCGCAAGTGCCAATGCCGGAAGGTTTTACGACCCGATTTGTGTATCCTATCGTGGAAGATAGCGCGACGGATGCAGTAAAGAGCGGACTCGCAACGTTGAAACAGTGCGCACCGTATGTAGTTGTTTTCAATCCAGAATTCTCCAGCATCAACATTGCGGATCATGACCAAAGTATCTCTTTTGAAGTCACCGAACGGTCGCTGTTGGAAAATGCCCCAGGCATCCAACAAATCACCGTGGTAAAAAGCATAAACGAAAATCGATCAGAAATGAGATACCTTCTAGCAAAAGGTGAAAAAGCTGCCGTCACGGTCCCTCTGATATCAAGTGACAACAGTTTGGTGTGTCAGTCTATTAAAGATACGCCCCGGCTCTTCTTGGGGTTTCCATTGGTGGGCACCGAAGATTTCAGTTTCCCTGCCGTCATCAATAGTTTAGATTTTACGCCAACGGAGAACCGCAACGGCGTGTATCTTTGGCAAAGCAAGAACGAAGCAAATGACAACAATCAAGCCGTTATCGAAGAAGCCTGCGGATTGCTTGTCCACCTCTTAGGGTTTGCGGCAGCGTCCGGCTACCATCATGTGCATCATTGGACTGAAATTTCGCCGATCCAACAAAAGGATTGGCTGAACAGCGAGGCTTTTAGCACTTGTCTAAAAGAGAAACTGATTTACAGAATTTGTCAAACGCCTGTGGTTATTCCTGAGGTTGGCAATCAACTAATAGAACTGACACTGCTGCAGGTTGGCAATCAACTAGTAGGACTGCGACAGCTGCCAATGGCCGAAAGTGATACAAGCGTACAGGATCTATGGGATTTGTGGGCGGATACTGTTGCTAGAGTGATGCTGCCCAAACGCGATGAAGCAATAGGATGGTGCAACGCTATCAAGAGTTGGAAGAATGTTAACCTCGATCCATTAGCATTAGCATGGGATGGGCGTACAGTGGCATCGTGGATTGAAAGAATAAGTAAATATACCGAAGGGGACAACGCAGGGTGGGGTTATATTGACAATCTTCAAAAATTTTTGCGCGAAGGGGTTGATGCCATGGATTGGCTGAATCGATCCTATCAATTTCTCAGAGAAAACGGATTCGATGACGAAATTCGTACCCGTTGTTTTGTTCCTGACCAAGAGGGTTGGTTTCATGCACTCCCTGAGACGTTTCGCGATACCGGGATAGATGAAGAACTGAAAAGTATTGCAGAGTTGCTTGGACAGCGTATCCGGTGGAAACTTCGCGATCCCCGACTCACTTCATTAAATGATGAAGTGGGTGCCGGAGATAAGGATAACGAATCCGTTGTTCAAGAAACCATTAATACGCTCACGGAACGCGCCGAGGAGAATCCAGACGATTCCTTCAAAAAAGCAAGTGTGCGTCTGTTCGCATGGATAGTTAATCAAAACGCCTATTCCCACTTACGCAATTTTCCTGCATTTGCAGAAGACACTAAATCTGGCAATTTTTCTCTGCTTTACCTGCCAGCTCCCCAACAAAATAGGAATTTATCATCGTTACCATTGGCACCGGTTCGAGCCTGGGCGGCAGACTTACAACCGTTTGCTGATCTTTTCCCTCCAAATGGTATTTTGGCAGATGCATTTTTTGAAGCCGTGCCTAACCCGGACACATGGCGGGGCCTCCATGAGCAAGGTCTTGTTAATAGGGCAATCTTGGTTTATTGGAGCAAGGGACGTGAAGTGAATCTCACAGCGTTTTCTCCAGATGTAGATCGAGATGTGGGTGATCATACTGCCATTGTTGATACTCAGACAACAGATATTGTAAAACGTGTGGAAATTATGGATCGAGTCAGTAATAGTCGAGAACGCGCCTTCCTATTTTGGCGTTTTCTTACCGAATGGTTTATCAAAAGGGATGTACACGCGCTGGAACTTAAGGAAATAAGGTGTGAGCGCGGCGAAACACACAGATACTATCCCGCTGAGTGGGTCATGCCCGTACGAAATAACCGTTGGATTCGAGAAGAGGGACATCGACGGGTCCCCGCAACCGCCGAGTCGCTTGCAAGTCTACTTCGGGATAACGGCTGGAATCCGAATTCTCTGAATCAAAATCCTGATCTTGAAAAGTTACTGAGCGCAATTGGTATAAAGCGGTTTGACTTGATGCGAGAATTTCTAACGGAAGGTAATGAAGAGAAACGGCGCGAACAAGACAATATTATCACAGATATACTGTTTGCAACTGGAGGTGACTTGAGTCAAATTCAGGCGTTGGTACAGGGCTTGTATCATGATGAAAATTTCAACCAACGTGTTCAAGAATATTTGAAACATCGGCAGATCGTGCATGAGAACCAATCCTTGGGGCAGCTGGTTGAAGAATTGGTGAAGGCGAACTTGGAGAACGAGGGTTTCTCAGTCCGCCGTACCGGCACCGGTTCAGATTTTGAAATTTCAGAGAATACCGACGATACGATAACGTTAGATATTGAACAGGGTAACAAAAATTGGTTGATTGAGGTAAAAGCCACGCGAGGTCAAAGCGTTAAGATGACTCCGACGCAAGCCAAAACTGCTGTGGCAAGAGGGGAAGAATTCCTTCTCTGTGTTGTCCAAATGAAACAAGAAGATGGTGAACCAGATTTAGAAACCGTCCGAGAAGCAATGCGGTTTGTGGAAAACATTGGATACCATGTTAAAACATTGTGTGAAGGCCTCGACTTTTTAGAAGAATGTCGTGAAGAAATTACCAACGATGCTACCTCCGGTGTCGCATTGGATGTAGAAGCAGGGATGGCACGTTTTCGCGTTAATCATTCTCTGTGGGAAACTGAAGGATTCCCACTCGAAAAACTTATGGAGGCCCTTAGATAAAAAATTTGACAACGCAGATTGGATGTGGTATCATGAGTAATAACCTAAGTTGCTATTAGCAGATAAAACTTTATGCTGACGCGCGAATATTTGACAATTGTTAATCTATCTGCGGAAAACGATAAACATGAAACTTTTGCGTTCACCCGTTAACTTGCATAGCATAGTCAATCATTGGCATTGGTGGCATTCCAACTGCTTGCGGAGGAGTGTGCGCCTAAACGGATAACTGAATAGAGATTGAAAATCGTCATTTTTTATTTCTGAATTTTTAAAGTCCAGTTGAAGCCTTATGCACACGAATCCGAGCGGCATAAGGTGTTTTTTTTGCAAAGTGCCCAGAGTGACTAATATAG
>RKRO01000264.1 GCA_007571355.1 Candidatus Poribacteria bacterium
AGGTTAACGTCAAGTTCTTTTTCAAATCGGGGTTGCAAACCTATGCTACAATAGTTCTGTTTTAGGCGGCATCGGTACAAGTATTTTATGCGATTCCGTTTGATACAGGTGCAGCAGAAAGGCGGTGCCTTTAAGATGCCAAGCGCATGGGTGTTACCACGCACACGTGCCCTTCTTCCCCAATGGGTTTGAAAGATACCGGGGTTACTTCACCGGTGAATTCGACGGCGACTGCGTCTGTTTCGATGTGCATGAGCGTCTCTGTCAGCAAACGCGCGTCAATTCCGAGCCGTACCCGTCCGGTGCTGGATTCCACGGATAGCGTTTCGTGTGCTTCCCCTAATTCTGGACTCATCGCTGAAACCTGGATCTGCTCGGTATCAACCTCGAGACAGATACAATAATTTTTCGGATTCGATAGGAGTGCGACGCGCCGAGCTGCGTGCAGGAGTTGGTCTTTATTAATGACTGCTCTGCCAGTAGATTCTGGGATGAGTTTCTCATATTTCGGATAATCGCCATCTATCAGTCTTGTGGTTAGGGTCGCTCGTTCATCAGCAAGGAGTATCTGATTTTCGAGAATTGAGACGCTTACTTCACTGGATTCAGCGAAAGTGCGTTCAATCTCTTTGACGGCTTTGAGAGGAACGATGATTCCTTGGACGTTCTCTGGTGCGCTGAGCGGTTCGCAATGTGCGAGTGCGAGCCAAATCGCATCTGTAGCGACGATTTCCGTTCTATCTTCGAGGAAGTTAAAATAGAGTCCGTTTAGGAAATAGCGGACATCTTCCGTGGCTGCGGCGAACTCGGTTTTGCGGAGGACAGCGCGCAACGTCTCTCCGTCGATGGTTAGTGAATGTCCATCAATAGAAGGCAGCTGCGGGAACTCTTCGTCCGGGAGTCCAATAATCTTGTAAACGCCGTCGCCGCAGGTAATTTCGACGCGATCGTTTGCTGTCGTTAGGAGGTGTATCGTCTGATCTTCAGGGAGTTCTTTGACGATGTCCGTTAATTTTTTGGCGGAGACAGTGATCGCGCCCTCTTCTTGGATTACCCCTTCGACAGCGATTTTAATTCCGACTTCCAAATCCGTAGCGACGCACTCAATCTTACCATCGGTAGCTTGTATAAGGACATTTGAAAGGATGGGTAAGGTATTACGTCCGCTCGCCACGCCTTGTAGGACTTGCAGGGCATCTAAGAGATCATCTTTTTCAAAAGTTAGTTCCATTTCCGGTTCTCCTTGTTAGGAAGCATTTCAGTAATTTTACCAGAAAAGTCGCATTAAAGTCAAGTGCTTTTTCAACGAATGTTAAGTAGTTAGGATTTACACAATTTTCTATAAACCCCAATTACGAGGCATTACTGCTGATATTTGCAAACTCATCAGCGAAAGCGTTTGTGTAAGTCTTTGCTGTTTCGATTATACCGTAACATCCGAAAATAAAAGCACACTTGTCTGAAGACAACCCCACGAAGAAACACTTTCTTCGCGTTGGATTTTAGCGTTTGCAAAAACACCCCTTATCAGGGGAGAATCAGATGGGAATTGCTCGATGTGATGTGTTTCAATCCTTACGGGCTTTACGATAATGCCAGAAGAGGTATCTGCCTGGGATGCAATACTATTTGTTCCAGATGCCGATTTCGCGGTAGAAGCGGATCGCACCCGGATGAAAAGGTGTGCCTGTATCTTTGACAACATTTTTCGGATTAATCGCTTTCCCAGCTTTATGTATCTTGACGACTTCTGCGCGATGTGTGTACAAGGTCTTCGTGAATTCATAAACCGTTCCTTCATCAGTTGTCTCGGCAGTGATCAGGTGCATTGAACCTACGTTCATACTTGCAAACGGCTCTGTCTGTCCTTGATAGGCATCGGCAGGGATAGTTATCGCGTTAAAGAAGGGGTACTTTTCAAAGAGAGATTGTTTCGCTGCTTCATCGAACGGAATGAAAAAGATGTCCTGGGACGTAACGGCTTGTATGACTGCTGGCGTTGGGATCGCACCGCCCATGAATGCTGCAGCAGCGGAACCGTCTGCTAACAGATCCTTCGCGCCGATATAAGTACTGTTAAGCGGTGAAAAATCTTCGTAAGTGATGCCATGTGCGGACAATATTGGTTCGAGGAAATACTCAAAACCTGCACCTGCGGGTCCAACGACAATCCGTTTTCCCGCGAAATCTTGAATTTTACGGATACCAGACGACTGCGGTGTAATAAACAAACCGACGTTGGGAGCAAGGGTCATAACGGCACGGACGGGATGTTCCGTTTTCCACGCGCCTTCGCCACGCACAGCAAAGTAGGTGATCGCGGCGTTCGCAAGTGCGAACTCCAGTTCATTATTCACGAGGCGGCGGATGTTTTCCTGTGTGCCTTTCGTGCTTTCAGCGGTTACTTCCCAACCGGTTTCCGAAGTGTTATCGCTAACGACAGCAGCGATTGCGCTACCGACGACGAAGAAGGCACCACCTGTCGGGGCAGTCCCAATACTGATATGGACACGTTTTGCTTCTGCCTTCTCACCCTCGGCAGGTTGACGTTTTTGCGCGTTATCGCATCCAAACCCCGTACTCAGAGCAAGGATGAGAGCAGTAATGGATAGGTAGGACGTGATTGATTTCATGAAATTCTCCTATAGATATGTGACGCGCGTTCTATATTAATCGAGCGATATCTCAGGTGGCAGTGGACACATTTCTGCCATATCGGGGAAGATATGCGTTACGTCTTTTCTGAAGACGTCGCCACTCAGGATGTCAACGATACCCCCCTGATGTTCGGGGTGTTCTGATAGAAACCGCGCAAAGCTGAACTCTTTTGTATAAAAAGCGTAAACAAGTTTCCGAAATGCCTCCATTCCGTTTACAAACGCCGGTCCGAAACTTCCGAGTTGCGCTTCAGAGAAGTCATCTTTTCGGAAGGCATCGACGATGACATCTGCTGCCATCTCACCAGATTTGAGAGCGAGGAAAAGTCCGGTTGAGTAGACAGGGTCCAAGAATCCGAAAGCATCGCCTACCAACACCCAGTGATTACCTGCGATACGGCTGGCACGGTAGGAAAAATCTTTAGTCGTTTGGATCGGAAGCAGCTGCTTCGCACCTTCAAGTCGTTGCTTCAACGGGGCGCATTTCTCAAGTTCCTCGTTGAAAATTTTCTGAGTGTCAAGTCTACCATCAGCATCTCTGCGATTTTGAAGCAGATAGTTCAACTCACCTACAACGCCGATACTCGTGCGGTCATAAGGGAGCGGGATCGACCAAAACCAAGAGTCTTTCTCCTCCGTGTGCAGGATGAGCGTGGCACCCGCGTCGATACCTTCGTCTCTGTGTCCGCCTTCGTAGTGCGTGAAAAGTGATGCCATTTTGAGGTTCGGCTCTATTGTGTTCAGGCTCAGCTGCTTACCGATGAGTGAACGTTGTCCGGTGGAATCGACAATGACGGTTGCATGAAGGGTTTCGCGGGTGCCGTCTGCGTTCTGGATTAGGACACCTGTTGCTGTGTCACCCTCGAAGAGGACGTGTCGGACACCGACCCCTCGGCGGACCGCTACGCCTTTTTCTTCGGCATTGTCCAAGAGCATCTGATCGAATTCGCTCCGTAGTACCTGCCATGTGACGGCACTCTCGTGCGGGTTGGTTTGAAAGAAATAGAACGGACTGGAGGCTTTCCCGGTGCGTGAATAGAACTGCACGCTGTATTTCTGTGGGAAGTGGCTTGTCCGCAGTTTGTCGAGCATACCGAGCCGTTTGAAGGTCCAGTATGTGGCGGGGATCAACGATTCTCCGATTTTGAATTGCGGTGTCGTTGCCCGTTCAAGGAGCAGCACGCGGTATCCTTGTTCAGCGACAAGCGTTGCGACGGTGCTTCCAGCGGGCCCGCCCCCGATAACGATGATGTCGTAGGTGTGGTGTTTTGTCATATCTTCATCTTCTACAGAAAGCATTATCGTAACATCCGAAAATAAATGCCCACTTTTACAAGGCTACCCCCCCTACCCCTCCGCAAGCAGGGGGGAATCAGATGGGCATCGCTTCAATAGGATGTGTTTCAATCCTTATGGGCTTTACTATAATGCATGCAGCAAATGCGAACCCTTTCAACAAGTAGCAAGGCGATTTCTTTCGTTTTTCCTGTGTCAAAATTTGTATGCTTTATCGACGATTGAACCAGTCAATAATTTTTTCAATAATATTTTTATTATCTTCTCTATGTCCTCTGTTATCCGACCTATTGTCTTCTCTACGCGGTCTCGTTCTTTTTCTACGCCCTCTGGATCTATTTCTACTGCTATTACCTCTTCTACTATTGTTTTGGCGTTCACGGACTTGACGTATATCCTCCCGAAGTGTGCGCACTAACGAACAGTTTTTATTTAACTCATAAGCTTTTTCGGCAAAGTTTTCTGCTGCGTTCAAATTCCCTTGTGCAAGAGCCTCGCGCCCTTCGTCAATATATCCTTGCTTTATATCATTCAAAAGTTCGCTCACAGGTGGATAGTTGCTTTTATAAATCCTCCGTGCCTCTCTTGCGATCCTTTCCGCCACATCTAAGTTGCCCCGTTCAAGGGCAGCACGCCCTTTGTCAATATACGCTTGCCTGACCTCCTCCCAAAGTTCGTTATTATCAAGGTGCCGAACCTTTCTCGCGGATTCTACTGCTGCCTCCAGGTTCCCTTGTTCAAGGTAAGTCCTGCCGAGTCCGCAGTATGCATCCATAAAGATTGGTTCTTTTTCTATCGCCGCTTGGAATTTTCCACTTGCTTCTTCATATTGTTCATTGTCGAACAAATCGCGCCCTGAGTTGTAACGGGCTATAGCATCAAAAAGGTTATGAGCGAGTGGATAATCACCTTTCAATCTTAGGGCTTTTTGAGCTGCGCTTTTCGCAGCTTCCACGTTATTACCCATACCAAGGTATGCCCGGCTAAGCTCACAGTGTGCATCTACAAAAATGGGTTCTCTGTCTATAGCTGCTTGGAATTTTCCAATTGCTTCTTCATATTGATCGTTATTGAAAAAAGCGCGCCCTGAGTCGTAACATTTTATAGCATCTAAAAGGTTACGAACGGATAGATAATCGCTTTTCAGTCCTCGGGCTTTTTGAGCTGCACTTTTCGCATCTTCCACGTTATCACCTATACCAAGGTATGCTCGGCTAAGCTCACAATATGCATCTATAAAGATTTGTTCTTTTTGTATAGCCGCTATGAGCTCTTCAATTGCTGCCCCATATCGTTTAGCGTCCAAACAATTGACACCAGATTGGTAATCTTTTATAGCCCCCAAAACTTTCTGAGCGTTCGCGTTACTTTCGTCAAGCCTTAGAACCTCTTCAAGGGCTTTTTCTCCTTCTTCCAGATTGCCTTGTGCAAGGTAAGCCCTACCAAGTTCACAGTGTGCATCAACGAAAAACGGTTCTTTTTTTATAGCCGCTCTGAATTTTTCAATCGATGCCGCATATTGCTTATCATTCAGGGAGATAAGACCTGCTTGGCCATCAGCGATAGCGTCTAAAAGTTTCTGAGCAGGCGGATAATCATTGGCTTTAAGTCGTAAGGCTTCTTTGGCAGAATTTTCAGCTGCTGACAAATTGCCCTGTACCAGGTACGCTCGACCTAACTCACAGTGTTCGTCGGCATAAGGCGGGTCTATGTTTATGGCTTCCCTGAATTCATCAATCGATGCGTCATATTGTCCGTTTTCCAAATACATACGACCTAAGTTGTAATGTGCTTGTTTCTTCTTTTGCCATTGAAGCCGGGAAGAATTAAGATAACTGTCAAGATAACACAAACTCACCGCAATTGCATCTGCAGAATGATCATCAATGATATTCTGAACTCTCGTGAGGTCACACCGCTTTTTAACGCCTTCCTGTACTTGTGCTTTGTCAGCGTTCCTATTGTCCGTAGCAGCATATTTGACTTGTTGTGGTGAATAGAAAGCATACTCAATTTTGTACTGATTAGCCATGTGTCTGACTAGTGCTACGCAGCCAGCAACCCCTATCAACCCTTTATCTGTAGCACCTTCAAGTTTCTCAACCGCAATTGCATCGGGCGAATATGATTCTATCAGGTTGTTAATTTGACTCTCAATCTGCTTGAGTTTGTCATCGGTTGTCCCGTTAGGTGTCAGGGTATTACAGGCAATAACCGCATAGCCAGCGGAAGACTTCTGGGTGATTGCCCAACCTATATTTGGCTTGTTGGCATCTATCTTACCGGGATCAATACCGAGAACGACCTCTGGTCCAATAGGTGGATGAATAGGTTCTAAAAGTTCTTCATCCACTATTAATGGCTCTGTTCTGTTAGATTCTATGGGTTTTGGCGGGATATGAGATTCATCTAATATCTGTATGGGTTCAAGGAGGTGCCTTGGGATTTGATCTAAAAACGGAGATCTGCCATTTGCATCTGATCTTACGTTGTTCTCATAAGACGACAAACATAACCAGTTCTTGGCACGAGTCATTGCTACGTACAATAATCGTCGCTCTTCATTATGTTTATTTTTTCCATAAGGTAGCAAGCCTTTACATACTCCAGCCACAAACACATTTGGGAATTCTAAACCTTTGGCTCCATGGATTGTCATGACAGATACACCGTCCACATACTGACGTAAACCGTTTTTAAAATCATTAACTTGCTCATTAAGGTGGCACAAGATAGCAAAATCTGTGGAACTCCATCCGTATTGGATCGCACGAATAATAAAAGAGGAGATGGTCTTGATCTCTTCTTTTGCGTTTTCGCAATGGAAATATTTCACCTTTTCGCCTTCAAAATTCCGTGTGAACAATTCCTTTTGCCGTCGATCTAGATTAAATTCGACTAAAGCCCTAGATGCCGCAACTATCTGCTGGGTTGAACGGTAATTTTGTCCAAGCGGAATCTCCTTTGCATCGGAATAATTCTTTTCAAAGTTTAAGATATTCCGAATGTCAGCACCTAGCCACCCGTAAATTCCCTGATCGTCATCCCCGACAACACGTACATTCTCGTGATGATCTGCAAGGGCATTGATGATGCGATATTGGACAGGATCGGTGTCTTGATATTCATCCACAAAGATAAGTTCAAACTTCTCTTGCCATTCTTTCTTAACCTCAGGAACATCTGTGAAAAGTTCGTTTGCAAGAAGCAGTTGGTTCGCGTAATCAATCCAACCTTTAGCCTCAAGCACTCGTTCGTACCTTTCATAAATTTCCACATAGGCACGTGATATTTCAGGCGGCATTTCGGGATGTGGCACGTGTTCATTTGCTACCGAGGGCTTGATGAACTGCAATTTACAACGAGTGATGAAATCAAGAATGTCCTTTGTTTTAAGAAACTCATGATGTTGCAAAAGAGTAATATTAATCTGTGCCCGAACTTTTGCGATCTGATCACTGACTACTTGCTCTTGTGTTTTTTGATTTAATTCTTTAAAGTTACGCGTGTAACCTCTGCGCAGTTTTTCAATATCTTTTCTCAGAACCTGACGGCAAAAACCATGGAATGTAGAAATTTGTACGAGTTTACCTCTTTCTTTTTGTGCAAATTTTTTCACCCGTTCTGTTAATTCCCCACAAGCTTTCCCGGTAAAACTAAATGCCAAGATTCGGTCGGGTTGTACCCCGTTCTCTATTGCATAGGCAATAGAATGCGCAACCGTCCGCGTTTTCCCTGAGCCAGGCCCTGCGATAATCAGCAAGGGGCCGTGGGTATGCGTAACAGCCTCTCGTTGTCTGGAATTGAGTTTATCTAATGGGTTTGGCATCTTAGTTTCGTTTGGATTTATTTGGAAAATGGAAATTCGCTACTCAATCCGCAGCTTTCTCGTCATCCGATTTCGTCGTTTTTGGTTTTTCATCCGGTGGATCCACAAATTTGTATTTGCCAGACTTCCGGTATTCTCTTTCTAATGCTTGATAGTGGGCAATCAGCTTGTCGACATCATGATCAAATCGCGCGGAGATTTCCCGTCGAATCCTACGAATCTCATCAATTGCATAGTTAGCCATTTTAGTCATTAACTACTAAACGATTAAAATCTCTGAGAATTTAGATGTCAAGGAAACTGATTCAATCTCAGAAAGCCGCGTTTTTGAAAGCTTCATTATGGGCTGTCGATACACGTCCTTCCAAGGATTTGAAGTCAATCTGCAGCTTCTTTGTCTGCGGGTTTTGGAGTTTCGGATTTCTCTGGCGGTAACTCTGCAAATTTGTACCCTGCTTTCCGAAATTCTTCATCCAAGGCTCGATAGTAAGCCCCTAATTTTTCGGCATCGTGGTCAAACCGCGCTGAAATTTCCCGGCGAATTCTGTGAATTTCGTCAAGTTCGTAGTCTGCCATTTTAGTCATAAGCTCCTAAGTAATTGAGAGGTGTTGCCAATTCTGGCGTTGGCAAGCCAAGCTCTTGGTTAATCTGCCGGATGAGATGGATCTTGTTAAAATTTGCAAGATGTTTGCAATTCCATGTTAGAAGCGCGTCTGTATTATGAAACGAGGCAAGTGCTAAGTGATGTGCGTCACCAAACAAATCTTTAGGCATTATCAATCTATTAATATAGGTTTGCGCTATTTGATGAATCCGCGAAGGAACCGGCAGTATTTCAAGGTCCTTGATTAAATTAATACGCTTTTGTGTTTTTTCGCCTTTTCCGCTGCGTAGTTCGTCAATAACAGCACCACTTGAAACAAGCGTGAATTGATCCGCGTATTCTTCCCACCATTTCCGGGTCCAACTCTGCATAGTGCGGGATTCAAGATCCCTGCGCAATGTGTAATAGAAACTCGGAATTGTCGTTTCAATGTAGACACGATATTGTGTCTCGTTATGCAATAATTATAGTCTCCGAAGGTTTAGATGTCAAGGTAAACCATTTTGACATCAATTGACAGGTAATTCATTATGTTTTCGGATGCGAAGTCCGCTCATCCGTGAAACGTCTTGATTTGAGTTCATACCGCGGTAGTGTGCCGAGTGGCACCGTTTTTACGGTGACACGCAAGCCTAAAACGTCTCGGATGGCAGCAGTGACCGCCGTGGCAGTCGCTTCAGGATTCGGGTTTGTGGATTCAATCCGGATGTCGAGTTCGTCAAGCGTGCCTGTTCTGTAAGCGAGACCGGCGAATTCTTGAACATCCGGGAACTTGAGAATAATGTTTTCAAGCATTGCCGGGTATACATTCAGCCCGCGAATGATGAGGGCATCGTCTAACCGTCCAATAACGCCGCCATCAAGGACGCGGCTCTCTCGACCACATTCACACGTACCAGCCTTAAGTTTAACGTAGTCTCCTGTCCGATAACGTATCACTGGCATACCGACACGTCCGAGGTTGGTAATCACTAACTCGCCTGCGTCTGCTGGGGTATCAGTTTCCGGGTCGAGGATTTCACAGATAAACTCGTCTTCGTTGAGGTGGATACCTGCCTGCAGTTCACACATGAAACCCCATGCACCGACTTCTGTTGCTCCGGTGTGGTCGTAGGCGCGCGCACCCCAACCGGTTTCAATCCGCTGTTTCATTGCGGGTAGACTGGCCCCGGGTTCGCCTGCATGGATGGTTACGCGCACTGAAGACGCTTCGCTAAGGTTTATACTGTTTTGTTCAGCGACTTCAACGAGTCGAAGCGTATATGTTGGCGTGGCAACAAGCACCGTTATGTCGTTGCTGAGGATTGTGCGGATCCGCTGTTCGGAGGTCATACCGCCGTTTGGGATTATGAGTGCGCCGATCTGCTGCGCGCCGTGATAGGCACCCCAGAAACCGATAAAGGGACCGAACGAGAAGGCGATCATCAGCCGGTCTGCTGAGGTCACGCCTGCGCCGCGATAGACTTCTCCCCAACATTTGCCCCACCAGTCCCACGATTCCGCTGTATCTAACCATCGCAACGGGGCCCCCGTTGTGCCGGAGGTGCGGTGAAGGCAGGTATACTGCTCCACTGGAAAGGTGAGGTTTGTCCCGTAAGGCGGATGCGATACCTGATCCGCACTGAGTTCTGCTTTCGTGGTGAAGGGCAGCTGCTGGTAATCTGTCAACGTCTGCACGTCGTTTGGGTGTTTGATTCCGGCTTCGGTGAGTTTTTGTTGATAGAAGGCGTTTGTGTCTAATATCGGCGCAAGCATCTCACGAAAGCGGTTTAATTGTGTTTGTATCCCCATGTTTTTTGTGTAATTGAAGTGTAACTGGTGTCGTATAGTTGATTATGATTCCTGGCGAAGTGTTTCCACAATCGACTTACCGATGCTCTCGTCCGCAAGTAAATTCATGAAGTTCCCTCATGAATTGGATAGACCCCATCCGCTCGAAGAACCCGGGAAGCAAAAAGGAGTGCTGCGCGTACACCTTCCTCGGTCAAGCGCGGATATTCCTCCGATGATAGAAAATATATCTTTTCAATGAGATTTCCTTAGGTATACCGAGTATTCTGGTATTCAGGTGCGTAGAACGCCGGTAGCAAACTATCAACTTGGAGCAGCCCGCGTTGTGTGAGTTGGATCTCATCTGATTCGGCATTGACGCGCAACATACCGTCGTTTTGTAGTTTTTCGTACGGTTCTGCGAAAATCTCAAGGATGTCCGCTTTGAACTTCACTTTGAAATAGGACGGTTTAATCTTTCCGAGTTTGAGTTGCAGTATCATCTCCCGTGTCAATCTCTCGGATTCCGTCGGCTTCAGGGCGCGGTAAACCGGGAGTTTGTCTTCTTCGAGATCACCGAGGTAAGCTCCCCATGAGGGTGCGTTCTGAAAATGGATGCCGCTGAGATGTGAGAAAGAGGCGACCCCTGTGCCGATCATATCGCTGCCTTGCCAGACTGCGTCGCGATAGACGAATTGACAATTTTTGTCCTTCTTTAGCACGGTGTACGCGCTGGATTGCGTATAACCGGCTTGTGCGAATTGTTCAAAGGCGTATTGATGCCATTCGCGCTTCAGTTTCCAATCCGCTACCGGTAACGCATCGCCACCGAGGATGTCTTTGGAGTAGACGGTATTGAAGGGCAGCTCCAACTGATAGACAGTGACGCTGTCCGGATCGAGTTCAATTGTTTTTCTGACGGTGTCTCGCCAACTCTCCCAGGTTTCGCCTATCATGCCTGAAATGAGATCGATATTTACCTGATCAAACGCCAACTTTTTAATCCACGGGGCAATACGATAGACCTCTTTGGAGAGGTGCGCTCTACCGTTTTCAGCAAGGATTTCGTCATTGAGATTCTCAACGCCAAGACTCAATCGGGTTACGCCGATCGCTCTGATGGCATCAAGTTTCTTTTCTGTCAAGGTGCCGGGTTCACATTCAAAGGCGACCTCTTCAGCGGCATCCCACGGCAGTGCCCGTTTTATCCTATCGACGAGCGTGGTCAAGTGTTTGACGCTGATATAGGACGGTGTGCCACCGCCGAAATAGATGAACCGTAACGGACGATCTGCAATCGCGGGTTTTGCGCTGTAAAGTTCAACCTCTTTGGCGAGTGCGTTCAGATATGTATCAATTTCCGAGCTGTTTTTATCGGTATAGACGCGGAAATAGCAGAATTTGCACCGTTTCCGACAGAAGGGGATATGGAGGTAAAGTCCGAGTGTCGCATCTGGACGCGGCGGTGCGTCGAGGGCTTGATGCACCTTTGGCACATCGGATTCACCCCATGTCGAATACGGGGGGTAGTTGGAGACGAAAACGCTCCCCACGGTTGTGTCTTTTGAATCTATACCTGCTGTCGCAGGTTCTGCGAAGGGCGTTGCTTGTGAGCCCGTGTTTAACTGTGTTTTAGACATAATTTATTTTTCTCCAAAGCAGTAGAGGATCCCGTCCTCGGTTCCGATGTAGATTTTACCCTCTGAAACGCTCGGCGATGCGACAATAGAAGAACCTGTTGCGAATTCCCACACGGATTCCCCTGTTGCCAGATCCAATGCGATGAGGGTGCCGCGCGTTGTCCCGACAAAAACACGGGTGCCAACGATCACAGCGGAGGACTCAATGCCGGATGTAGCGGTGTAAGTCCATACAGGTTCGCCAGTATCCAGTGAGAGTGCGTGAACCATTTTATCGCGGCCGCCGATGATGACACTGTTTTCGGTGAGGGCAGCGGAGGCGAAAAACGGGAATTGCCGTTTCGGGTGCCGATACCGCCACGTTATTTCTCCGGTGTCTAAAGCAATTCCCAATATCTCAGTGCCATACGTTCCACAATAGACGCGATTCTGGGAAATTGCGGGACTTGCGCCGACATAAGCACCGAGGTCCACCTGCTGCGTCTGTGTGCCATCGTCTATGTTGATGACACGAAGATAACTGTCACATCCTGTTAGGATCGCATAGTTTGCGGTATCGCCGGACTCGCCTATCGGATGTGTCCATATCCCAGGTGTGCCGTGGACATATCCCTCGGTCTCAAATTTCCAGAGTTGTTCCCCGTTCTCACGGTTGAGGCAGTAGAGAAACCCATCGTAGGAACCGAATAGCACGCGATCGCCAACGACATTTGCCGATGATATGATTTCACCCTCTGTAGAAAACTGCCATTTCATTTGGTGCGTGCTGATGTCCACTGCATGAAAGACCCCATCGCCATCACCGAAATAAAGGACACCGTTGTCGATAGTGGGGGACGCTTTAATATGTGTGTTCGCCTGATAGGTCCACTTCTTTTTACCGGTTTGTGCGTCAATCGCGTAAAGGACTCCATCCAAAGCACCGACATAAAGCGTTCCCTCGACGACTGCAGCGGTGGACTCGATTATGTCTCCTGCTTGAAAAGTCCAGAGCAGTTGCGGGTTATCCGGTAATTGCGTATCTGCGACACCGGTAAGTTGCGGGTTTCCACGGAAGCTTGTCCAGTTCCCGAAAGTTGTGTGTGTTGCACAAAGCAGTAGTATGAGTATAAAAAAGCCTTTTGCGCCGCTGTGCAGATAGGCGCACCGTTGCCTGTTTTTTATCCGCAGTGTGCTGTTGAATGCGGGTATATCAATAAATTTGTTCATAAAGTTTGACGAAATCGCTCATATTCAGAGGGCGCGGATTGAATTGCGCTGTCCATTGCGTCGCCGCCGCCTCTGCCAAGATCGGTAGTGCTGTTGTTTTGGCTGTGTATTGGACAGGATACTCTCGGAGTCTGTTCGGTAGATTTCCGATCTTCTTTAGTTGGATAATTCTGTCTGCTAAATCTCCATCTGGGTACAGTTCATGATAGGCATCTCCTGCGATAGGGCTATTGAATCGGATAACGTGCGGTAACATCAATGCGACAGCAACGCCGTGGGTGATGCCGTATTTTGCGGTGAGCGGATTGGCACACGCGTGTGCAGCACCGAGCATCGAATTCTCGATCGCAAGTCCGGCGAGGTATGCGCCGAACAGCATTTTGCTTCGTGCTTGGGTCGTTTTATTCTCAAGGCACGCCTCAAAATGCGCGTTCAGTAACGTCCACGCATGCTGTGCGAACATACGGGACATAGGATTGCTTCTAGTTGAGACGTAACTTTCAACGGCGTGTGCAATGGCATCAATCGCGGTGATCGCAGCAATGGATGCTGGCAAGGTTTTGGTAAGCGTTGCGTCCAAAATTACGGTCCTAAATTGTGCCTTTTTATCGCCGCACGCCATTTTGATGTGTGTCTCTGGCTGTGAGATGAGTGCATAAGACTGTGCCTCGCTGCCAGTCCCGATTGTTGTCGGAACACCGATGGAGGGTAGCATCGGTATTCTCGCTTTGTTAGTGCCCCAATAATCCTCCATTTTGCCGCCGTTTGTGAGCAGGAAGTTTACCCCTTTCGCGCAATCCATTGCGCTGCCGCCGCCGAGTCCGATGATGAGGTCTATTGGTGCGTTCGCCTTTGCGACGGCAACGGCGGCTTCTACATCCGCTGTGGTCGGGTTCGACGTGACATCGGCAAAAACGTAAGCGTCGATCCGTTCACCTTTCAACGCTGAAACGGCTCTCGCGAGAATACCAACCTTTTCGATGCCGGGGTCGGTTGTGATAAGAACCTTACTACCACCGAGGGCGCGCGTCAACGCACCGAGTCGTTCAATGGTGTTATCGCCGTAGATGACGTGTTGGTTCAGTTCGCAATCAAAAGTTTCCATGTCTCAACGTTGCTATGATAGATAGGGCGCGTTTATTGCACGCGCCGATGAAAATTTATGAAGCCTGGTTTTTGTTGGTAAAGATATCTCACCGCGTTTTCTCTTAAGACGTACCAACTGTATGAATCCAATAATAGGATACCTGATTTTGCCGTGAAAGTCAAGGAGAAGCGCAGGGCGTGCAAAAACAATTTGAAGTTCGGCACAAACTATGTTATAATTCTATTAGGCGATAGCATGGTCGCACAGCAGGCGTAAAGCGAGGAACTCATAATGGCATATAGCAACTTTACTCTGGAAACAGTACAGAAAACATTCCAATTAGATACGGTTCGCTCTGTCGGGCTCTTTTCCGAAATAGCACCTGTGGATCCAAGCGCATACCTCAAGATGGGATTAGCGAGAAAGGCGGCATTAGCCGCTGCTATCGGCACAGAGAAAGCACGGTCGGAAATGATCGTCGCCGATGTACTCGTTGAACTTCTCGAACACTTCGATCACCGCATTAGTCTGTTTTCTGGAATCGACTTCAATGTTGATGCTGAGAAAGGTTTGACTGGCGTATGTGATTTTTTGATCAGTTTATCGCCAGAACAATTTTACTTGGAGGCACCCGTCATTATCCTTGTTGAGGCAAAAAATCTTGACTTAAAACTTGGAATCGGGCAATGTGTGGCTGAAATGGTTGCCGCGCAGCATTTTAATAGCGAAAAAGGGAATGACATCTCTTACGTTTATGGAGCCTCCACGACAGGCATAGATTGGCAGTTCTTTAAGTTAGAAGAAAAGTGCCTACACATTGATATGGCAACCTACACGCTTGAACGGTGCGACAGGCTCCTTGGTATACTCTCCAGCATGGTCGCACAAAAAGCGTAAGACGAAAACATGGGTTTGGATAGGAGTTAGTGCTAAGGAGTTCCGGGCTTAAATCCTATAAACAGGACTTACGGAGCGTGCTCTTTTGTCGCATAGGAAACCGTTAGCTTGTGAACTGAAAGTGTCTCTGTTTGTTGAGAGTTTGCCCGCTAACGGAACGTCATATCTCAAAATTGCGTAAGTCCTGATAGAAACACAAAAAGGAGTAAACGAATGCGTTTAATACTGTTGATATTAATCCTCGGAATTATGTTTATTGGTTGCGATGATGCTGATATAGCAAGGCGTAACCTGTCTAAAGCAGCCGACAATTTTGAAGTTGTGCGGCGTATCGTTTTTTACAATGGTATTACCGACACATATATTCTTACCATAGAAGGACGATGCAGCATATATGACGATGGATTAGGACAGTTAGAGGTTACATGTAAGGTTGGACCCAATAGTTACAAAAAACACTTTTTAGGACTATCGGACAATGTAACATATTTTGCTGAGCAATTAGAAAGTAATAATGTGAGTCCAGATCACTATCGTGTTACATTCAAACCTCGTGCAATTATTCCAAGTGTTGATGTCCGCAACTAATCTTAGGACGCAACACCTTATTAAATACTGCTTGTAGTTTTAGAAATTAATCAAGCCCCAAACTACTTATTGCGTAGGCGTTTAATAAAACATTTGCTTCCGGCACGCCTCAGAACCCCAAAAAAACGCTTGTAGCGCAAAATCCTACTGTGATGCAAGTTTACGCTACAAGTCCAAATGACATGTTTAAGTTGAACGCACCTTCAAAATAGTAGAATGGCTTAATATCCCAACAGTGCGATGCCTTCGCGATAGGTTGCAGCGGAATGCTGTAAGGAACCGAGTTCGTCTTCAGTGAGTTCAATTTCGAGAATCTCTTCTACACCGTTTCCACCGAGTCTAATCGGAACTCCGATATAAAGATCGTCAATACCATACTGTCCAGTAAGATGTGCAGAGCAGGGCAGCAAGCGTTTTTTGTCCAGAATGATGGCTTCTGCCATTTGTGCCAATGAGGCACCCGCCGCATAATATCCACTCGTTTTCAGGAGATTAACGATTTCAGCACCGCCGTCGCGCGTCCGTTGTGCCATCGCTTCGATACGGTCTTCCGGTATGAGCTGCGGGATCGGAATGCCGTTGACGGTCGTATAACGCGGGAGCGGCACCATCGTATCTCCGTGTCCGCCGAGAACGAGCGCATGGATGTCTTCTACGGATACGCCGAGTTCAAGAGAGATGAAGTAACGGAATCTGGCTGAGTCCAGTACGCCTGCTTGCCCGACGACACGGTGTGACGGGAACCCTGAGACCTTCCACGCATGGTAGGTCATGATGTCTAACGGGTTGGTGAGCATCATGATGATCGTATCTGGTGAATGCTTGACGACGTTTTCTGTGACGCTGCCGACGATATTCGCGTTTGTTTGCAACAGGTCTTCGCGCGTCATCCCCGGTTTACGAGGGGAACCTGATGTGATAATTACGAGATCGGAGCCTGCGGTTGCAGCGTAATCCAGGTCTCCATCAATTGCGGCATCAAAGAGTTCTACGGGCCCCATTTGTGCCATGTCCAATGCTTTACCTTGCGGGACACCGTCCACGATGTCTATCATGACGACATCCCCGAGTTGTTTTTGTGCGATCAGAAATGCCGCTGTTGCGCCGACATTCCCCGCACCGATAACACTGATTTTTTTTCTTGCCACTTCTGCCTCCATTCTGAAAATGTACGGTTTTAATCCCAAAATTGACAATACTAATTATACGCAGAAATCTCCAAATAATCAAGGGTGGACATCGTTTAGTTTTTTTCTGCGTTGATGTTAAGAAGCCTTAATCTGTTAAGCATTAAGGTCTTTAGCGTACAGGTGTGAGCGTAAGAACACACTAATCCATTAACTTAATCTCACCCCAGCGTGAAGCGAGTTTGCCGCGTGCTTCTACGGGATACGGTAGACTCTCCGATTTTACGAAAACATCATCAACAGCGACTTCCACCTCTTGGTCGGCAGTGAGGTAGATACTCCACCACGGAAATTCGCCTAAGTCGGCATTAGAGGGGATGTCGTCCTTTTTCCATTCTGTCTTTTCACCCGGATCAACAGTCACAGCCATTTCATGTTTCGCATCGTTCCATTCCAATCGGAGCGTTCGGAGCATATTCGTGTTTTCGGGGATGTCTTCATAAGAAAATGCCTCCCAGCCTCCGAGTTGCCCGACAGAGCCAGAGCCGAACACGCCTTTCGGTCCCCAGTTGTGTTGGTGGCTTGGCGACATACCGAAAACCCAGTTCGGATTTTTCCAGTTCGGTTCCTCGTTGGTACACAGCACCCCGAACCAGCCACCGGCATCAG
Source organism: Candidatus Poribacteria bacterium (assembly GCA_007571355.1). Classification (GTDB taxonomy): domain Bacteria; phylum Poribacteria; class WGA-4E; order WGA-4E; family WGA-3G; genus WGA-3G. Next base: position 17,375 of record RKRO01000264.1, read on the forward strand.
AAAGTTCAGCAACCTTCACCGTGAACTGGATACCAAGGATGTCGCGCGGCTCCCATCCGAAAACAAGTTTGAAACCGGGATCGCGACCTCCAGGGCTTTTAACTTTCATCTGGAACACGCCATTCTCGATACCCATCTCTAATCGATTTTCAGGGACAAATTGAACCCATTTTGTGCCGAGGGCTGGTATCTGTCCGGGGGTCTCATCGATTGCGTCTAAATCACCCGCAAAATCGTCGTAAGGTTTCCATTCGGGGACAGCAAACGCAATGGATAGCGTCAGTGCTGCCAAAATGCAAATAAACAATGTGGTTTTCATAATAAATACTTCACCAGCAATATTGTGTGGATGACGCTCGTTAGCAGAACAAGACGAAAAATCCACTGGATAACACGCGAGTTCGGATACTCCAATTTAAGAATAAACAGCCGTGCTGCTACTATCCAGATACAAGGCGTTACAAGACACTGATTTAGAAAATTATAGGCATCACCCAGAAAAAGCGTGATAAAGGTCCCGAGTGCAAGCAATAAGATAATCAGGCTGAAGATGGTACTGAATTTACGTGATCGGCTGACGACAATAAGCCATTTTATTACCAATTCCTTCTTCAGTTCATAGTCGTCGCTCATCTGAAACTCCTTGGAGACGTTGAAGGTTGCGCACAGTCTGAAACTGTTATCCGATTGAGAAAAGGAGGCAGCTGCCTTCCATTCTTCGATCCTAAAATTTAAGCGTGTCGGGGTCCCATTGTGTAGGCTGGATTGTCGCCGAGATTCTCAATGATCCACCCACGCAACGGCACATCGTCTTCGGAGGGAACGTAGCGTCCGTTGTTTCGCGTCGCGGCACCGAGCAGCTGCCGGCGGATCGGATCGCAGCGTTCATAGAGCGGTTCAACGTTCATCTCGTCTTTGGGGCGGATCCAGCGGTAGCCGTAGCCGTAGAAGAGTGCCTTCCGCGTCATTTGGGAGTGGTTCGGGCTCCGCGAGTGCCAGAGTCGCCTGTCGAACAGAACAGCGGTTCCCGGCTCAACACAGACCGGCATCGCATCGTCAGGCACATCGTCTGCGGTCGCTTCGCGCGGGTCGCGGCTGATCTCATATTCTGGCACCGGCATATCCGATTTTAGGTGACTGCCCGGACGGATATAGAAGTTGCCGCGTCCGGGTTCAGAGACATCCGTGAGAAAATATGCCACCTTTAGGGACAGACGTGGACGCGGATGCGTCTCCATTTCGACGTTGACGCGCCCGCTGTCTTGGTGCCATTCCAGCCATCCTTCACCCTCTTCGGCATCCGGCGATGCTGGCGGTTTGACGTGCATGTGTGCATGGTAGAGGTATATGTTCCATCCCAAGATTCCCCAGACTTTCGGAAGCGTGGTCGGCAGGTCAACAAGATTTAAAAGGGCATCATCGGCACTTAAGAAATCTGACCAGCCCCAGTGTGAACCGGGTTTTGCTTTTCCTGTGGCCAGTGCTTTGTTGTGCAAAGTGTCTACGGCACGTATAAGCACTTCGCGCGTTTCTGTAGTGAGCGCGTTCGGGACGTACAGATAGCCTTGTTCCTCAAAGTGCGTGCGTTCTTCTTCCGTGATTAGGTGCGGAAGGTACTTTTCTGGCGAAGCCTCCATACCCATGTTAAGAAGTTCGTTCATGGCAATTTCTCCTTGATTGCGTTGCTGTCTAACGACTGTGTGAGCGGACGCAAAAATTGGACGGATTACCGGACAAACTCATCAAGAAATTCGCGCGATCGAATTAAGCCGTCGGATTCTGCTTCCCATGTTCGCCAATAACGGTAATCCTCGAGTTCTACACTGACGATACCATCAAAGCCTTCATCTTCCAGACGTTGCATGACGCGTAGCCAATCGACGATGCCGTCCCCTGGGATGGTATAACGCCACCAATTTTCCCCGAAGCCGCGGGGACTTTGGAAACTCGGTCCTAAGTTGCCGTGCAGATAAAGGGCTTCTTCATCGAAGGCTGTATCTTTTCCGTGGACGTGCTTGACATAAGGTGCGAATTCGTGCAGGGCGCGGAGATAGTCGATACCGATTCTGACAAGGTGCGACGGATCATAATTGAGTCCTAAGCCTGGAGAGTCGCATTCGGCGAACATTGCACGCCACATTTCTGGTGTGCAACCGAGCGCAGGATAGGCGGGACCGGGACCGGGCCATCCCTCAACTGCGATGGTGACACCATTGTCGGCGGCGAATTCGGCAATAGGTGGAACGGTCTCTTTCCAAATATCAAAGTTTTTGGCTCTACCGAGGCTTGCATCTTCAGGCACGAAGACACAGAACATGATATGGACATCGTTTTCAGCAGCGGCTTCAATCGCTGCTTTCGCCGCTTCGGCACCGGCTTTCTGTTTCGATTTTTTTCTACTCAGTAGGTCTCTTGTACCGGGTAGATCTGCAGTGCCGATAGCAAGACCGGCATCTCTCGCGATTTGGACAATTTCGGGGGTGACTTCTCCAATATCAACGGCATCAAACCCGTTATCTGCACACCATTTGCAAAAATCTGCGAAGGGGAGTTGACGGGCTGTGCCGGGAATACGTAATCCTATTTTCATATTTTTAACTAGGGTCCTCTGAGTATCGCTCCACTACGTTTCGCGATGGTTTCTGGGTGAATACAAAGCGTTTCGGGGAATCTATCCCGTGTGAGTTGGACTTGTACCAAGCACCTGCCTAAAACGAACTTATGCCTTAAATGGCATAAGTTGGCTTCTCCGTGAGAATGCTTTGCATTTGGAAGGCAGGCCGGTACTCGAAAAATAAAAACTAAAACCCCATCAAACCGCAGCAGCGTCGGCATACGGGCATAGGCCCATCACTGCTTATGGACTGCCGGAATTTCATTGCCTTCTGGTTATTCCACATATCGACAACTTTATCTGTCTTGATATTGCCGATGATATAGTCGTGGTAATCTCGGCAGAGGCTAACGTCGCCGTTACTATCAATTTCCATCGTCATATAGATGCTGACACACTGGTTGTAGCCAAAGGTTTGCTCATGATCGGTATAATAACGTTGGATTTCGCCTTTCGTATTGAGTCTTGGCATCATGATAGGCGGGCAGCGTCTCTGTTTGTCAGAGAGGTTTTCCATCTCTTCAAAGCGATCGAGGATAACGCCGTGATCAAAGTCCTTCCACGTCCCAATCCAACCGTAATGGGTTTGCGGTTTGAAACCGAAGCGGTTCTCAAATTCCTCTGTATGTTCTTGCGCGGATTGCGAATCTATCCACCATGTGAGATAGAAGATTTGGGCATCGGCGTATTGGCTGGTGAATTTATAGAGGTCTACCACAACGTCAATATTATACAT
>RKRO01000453.1 GCA_007571355.1 Candidatus Poribacteria bacterium
AAAATCATGCCAATTCAAAAATACCAAAATAGACAGATAATTTGGACAAGTGTGTGTTATTTAACACAATGGAGAAGGGTATTCAGGAAAATGTATCAAATTGAAAACACATTGGGCCGGTTTGATTAGCGGCTTGTTTACATTGTTCAAGCGGCTTTAGTCAAGCATTGCAAGGAGACTCGGTGGCAAAAGATGTTCAACGGTTTCGCCGTGCTCTAACAGATCACGAACCTCTGTTGAGGACATGTACGCATAAACATCGGGCAACAGAATACCTGAAACGTAGGGGGCATAGTGGCAGATTTCCGGTTGTGCCATGAAGGTCTCTATCGCCTTAATATCTGCCGCTGCGCGGTTTGCTACAATAACACGTGCGGATACAAACAACGCTTGCAATTCAGCGTGAAAATCGGTATAGTATTTTGCGTCGAAAATTCTGACGAGAGTGTCATATCCAACGATGAAGTTGAACGTCGTGTCCGGCGAGAACAACGTCTTTAATGCAGTGACCTTGTCAATATACCTACCGTGGCTTGATACCCCGACTGAAATCCGGGGCCGGTTCTCCGCATATTTTATGAGCGTTAGGAGTCTCGCTGCAAGCGGTAAACCGAACACGGGTTTGTCAACGTTCGCCTTCGCGAGCAGTAGAAGCAGTTCATCTAACTGATATTTAGCAACCGTATCCTCCACTATTTTTATATGTGCAACGGTCAACGGATTGAAAGAACCTGAGAAGATACCAAGTTTTTTAGTGTGTCGAAAATTTTGTAGCATCGCGCGGTGAACAAATTCTATCCGTGGCGGTCCCGATGAATCCAACTGCTCTAAGAGTTCAGTGTACCGTTCATAATCCGGATGTTCCTTGCATTTTTGTATTAATAGGTTCAATGATGCGTTTGTCATGATCGTGTACCTGTGTCCGTATCCTGTCAAAAGGTGTGGGTGTAGACAGGACTAATCCTCGCCGGTTTCTGCTTTCTTTGCCGCTTCCCAGATAGCGTCCAAACTTTCTAAATCTTGTGCTTCAAAATTCGTGCCACGGCGTTCTAATTCCGCTTCCATCCATTTAAAACGCCACATAAACTTTCGGTTCGCCTGTCGTAGTGTCTCCTCGGCTTGGATCTCCATAAAACGACATAGATTAACGATAGCAAACAGCAGGTCTCCGAGTTCCATCGCAGTTGCTTCGGGTTTATCTGTCTGGATACTTGCCTTAACCTCTTCAAGTTCTTCTTCGACCTTAGCGACGACATCGGTAAGGTCATCCCAATCGAAACCGACACGCGCTGCCCGGTTCTGTATCTTCTGTGCGCGGAGCAGCATAGGGAGCGCATTCGGAATTCCATCAAGGACAGATTCCCGATCCTCGTAACCCGATTCCGAACGTTTAATCGCTTCCCAATTCTTCACCACTTCATCCGAATTCTCAACATCGACATCCCCAAACACGTGCGGATGCCGCCGGATCAGTTTTTCTGTTAATGTCTCAATTACGCCGTATACATCAAAATTTTTGTGTTCGGCTGCGATCTGTGCCTGGAGCATAATGTTCAAAAGCAGGTCTCCGAGTTCCTCTTCCAATTTTTTCGGATCCGCAGCGTCAATCGCTTCAAGAGTCTCATAGGTTTCCTCAATAAGTGTAGATTTCAACGTTTCATGTGTCTGCTCTCGATCCCACGGACATCCGTTTTCGCTCCGCAGCGTCGCTATGACATCAACTAATTCCTTAAATAGGTCTTTCGACATACAAATCTCCTCTACTTTATCCCGATTTTATGTTTTAAGTCTTTCACATGTTTTTGAACCGTCGCGTAGCGTTCGGCTTCTGCGAAATAGGTGAGATAGAGCTCGTAAAGCTGCAGGGCACGAGAATAGTTTTTCTCTGCTTCCGCTGCGAGCGCGCGCACCTCTAATGCATCCGCCTTTGCGTTCAACAATTCACTGAGCAGTTGTGTCGCACGCGTCTCGAAAATGCTATCACTATACGTATCCCGGAAAGTCGTTAACGCCTTCATTACCTCAGCGTACGGTTTTTTATCAAATGTCTTTTTTAACTGCTCAAGTCTTGTCTCGGCTTGCGCAGCAAGACGCGTTGCTGATTTTTGGGCTGTGCGGCACAACACTGTGTCGGGTAAAATCTCCGCAATTTGGGTGTAAATTGTGAACGCCTTCCCGAGTTTACCGTCCTTTTCAGCGGTTTGCGCCTTTTCAAATTCAGACGCAACCTGTTTCATGGGGCCGTAAGCGATAAGCCACTCCCGCATTTTGGTTTTCGTTGACCATTCTGGAGACAGACTGTGCGTCTCATTTTCCCAACCCTCAAACGTCACATCTGCGCCCCACGCTTTATAAAGCCCAGCGGCGCGTTTGGCACGTGGATAATGGGGATCGTCCAATTCACCTGCACCGTAGAAGATAGGGTACCCGCGAATCAGCTCCGCTGGTGGAGGATTCATATCCACGTCGCGTCTGCCAGCACCAAGAATCAGGAAACCTGCTAACCGATCCAGCAACTGTTCACCTAAAACGGTCGTAGAATAACCACCTTGGCTATACCCTCCCAGGAAGATATAATCCCTTGCAATATTCAAACGCGCGGATACAAGTGCTACGACTTCATGAAAGAACGCCTTTTCAGGTGCTGTTTGGGTAGGTAGAAGGTGTCCCTTGTAATAGTCGTCACTTGCGTAATTCATACCGACAACGATAAATCCTCTCCCCATTGTGATACGCCTGAACATCCCCGTTGAGGCTGTTCCACGGTACCCGTGGTAATAAAAAAGGACAGGAAATGGACGTTTGTCGGTGTAATCAACCGGAACGTAAAGCAAAAAAGTTTTCCCTGTTTTTGGAGCGGTGATACGTACTTCCTTTCCGGGCAACAATTCCACATCAGACATGGGCACATCAGCGGAGAGGACGCTGCAAAACAGGAGCAGAAGGAGTGTGCTGAAACTTATGATCTCTCCGAGCAGTTGCGAATTGTTGGCACAGAAGATCCGTTGGATACGGCAAAGTGCGTCAAAAGGACGTGTTTTCATGCGTCTGTCGTTTCCGCCTGCAGGGATTCTAATTGAAGGATGAGTTGACCGAGCTGCAGCCGTAGCAGTAGTGTATAGATTTGCATCAACAAGGTAACTTGTGCTTCTGTTGGCAGATCGCTGGCATAAATCACGGCGAGTAGTTTATCTGCGCGATCGCGGACCTGCGCGGCTTTCTCGAAGTCGTCCGTTTCTGTTTCTGGCGTGCTCTCCTTGATAAACTGCCATAAACGATCCTGAATTTCGAGCATATAATTTTTTGCCATCGCGGTGCGTGCTTTCTTCGCTGAATCTACCCAGATGGTATTCGCCTTCCAATTCAGCATAAAGGCAATACTATTGATAACCACATCACGAAGCGTGTCCTCGCCAGAGAGCAATTCTTCTAAGTTTGTTATGCCCTCCGCTTCTGCCGAGAAGGTGCGAACGCGCTTGAAATCTTTCATATTTGTCAACAACACTTCGTTTTCTGCGATGAGCCGCCAATAATCGGCACTCGTTGAAAGCAGGACTTCTACGCGATTGCAAACGGTGTCGGGAATTTGCGCGCGGACACAGTAGTAATGGAGACTGTGAAGTCGACTCCGAAAAAGTTGTAAACTTTCAGTCGTCTGGATTTCCGACGAACGGGCAATATTCGGGAGGAGTTCCTCCCGAATCTGATTCAAAAGTGTTGGGACAGTGCGTTCAACGTTCATATACAACCCCAATAGATCAGAAATATTATTAGCGCGATCTATGTGTTTAATAGAATAGCAGGTTTCTTGTAAAAAGTCAATTTGACAATTATATAAGAATTATGTTAGCATGTGGACAGGTAACACCTGGAGCGGATGGAGAAGTGTCATGAGATTGCATATCACCATTATTATCTGTATCGCGTTTTTCGGGATACCCGCGAGTTTCGCCGATGAAAAACCAGAACTAACACCGCCAAAAGTCGGCGACACAGCACCCAATTGGACACTCCAAGACCCTAAAGAAAAGGAACACAACCTGAAAAAACTACGTGGTAAAGTCGTTTTTCTGATTCTCGGCAACCGGAAAATTCGCAAAGAAGACGACAAATGGGCAGAAGCGTTCCAGAAGGATTACCGAGAGAACGAACAAGTTACCGCTTATATCATTGCTGATATGCGGAGCGTCCCCGGGTTTATACCGAAACGATTCATCAGAGGACAACTCAAGAGAAATCCGCCCCCAGTGAAATTCCTACTCGATTGGAAAGGAGAGGTGCATAAACAGTATCAGACAGAAAAAGAGAAACCGACACTCTACCTAATCTCACAGAAAGGGACGATTGTATTCCATCAAAAAGCGAATTTCAAACCAGAAATTTACGTGGCACTTAAAAAGGAAATCGACAAACTTTTAGCAATGCCGGATGCAAAGTAATCCACCGTAAATTGACATCGCGGTGCAGGTATCAGTTGTACACGATCCTCTGGGATAGGAGAAAGATATGTCTACGAAAACAAAAGGGGAAAATTATTCACCTCAACCAGTCGTTCCGAAGGCAGGGAAAACGCTTGAAGACTATTTGTTCAACCCGATCTTTCCACTTGTTACTGGGCTGCTCCTTGGCGGATTCGGGCTGTTCGCGATGTGGGTGGCAGCAGACGATACGCTGTTCCACACTTTAGCCTTATTTCTCACTGTCTGCGGCTTCTCCTCCGCTGCTTATGGACTGATGGGAACGCTGGAGGACAAACAACCTAAAAAACTTACGAAAAGTGAACGACAAGAAGTACTCGCACTTTCTCAGAGTTTGAAGGTCCGTTACCCGACCTACACATTGAAGGTTCATAAATTAAAAGAAAAGCATGAAATGCTGCATGAGAAGTTCCCTGAAGTGCGAGCATACGCTGAGGAATTCAACCACCGTCTCAAGATGTTCCAATCTGGGTTAACTGAATTAGAGACACAACTCCACGATAATCTGAGGAAGCAAGCACCTGTTATAGATAAAGACGATGTGGACGGTATCGCAAAGAAAATCATCTGGTCGGATAAGCAGCTTGAGTTGACGCAGTTAGGGACCGCCTTAAAAACATTAGCTGAGACGGAAAGTCCGGTAGTACCAGAGAATTACCGGAACGTGCTGAGCCAAGTTCGTAAAGACTTTAAAAAATTGGAGGGTGGCATAACGCTTTACCACGAATTACTAACAACATGTACCAGAGAGACCGATCCGTATGACGTTATCCAAGCGTTGCAAGCAGAAGTTGAAGGGATCGATGCCCTCATAGCACAGCATGAAGCCGAATTGCAAAGACTGGAAACATGCACCCTCACGCAATACGAGATGTCTAAAATGGCTCTGTCACTGTTTCAAGAACGTTTTGAAGCGTTCAAAGCGGGTTGCGAATAACCGTGAAAGGGAGTAGATACGATGAAATATCTCGTCACCGGCTGTGCCGGGTTCATTGGATGGAAAGTGACGGAATTCTTGCTGGCAGCAGGACACACGGTTGTTGGCGTTGATAACATAAACGCTGCGTATGACACACAAGTTAAGCAGTGGCGGCTCAAGCAACTCGAAGGCACTCCCAATTTTGAATTTCGCCGTTCCAACATCTGTGACCGAGACGCATTGCGAGATATATTCAACACGCATTACGACGCTGTGATTAACCTTGCAGCACGCGCCGGTGTCCGACAGTCTGTGGAAAACCCGTGGGTTTACGTTGATACGAACGTGACCGGAACGCTGAATCTATTGGAATTATGCCGCGAGTTTGAAGTCAACAAATTCGTGTTGGCTTCAACATCAAGCCTCTATGGTGCAAACAACCCACTCCCCTTCAGCGAAGAAGCGAACACAGACGGACCCTTATCCCCTTACGCCGCCTCAAAAAAAGGTGCCGAATCGCTCTGTCATAGTTATCACCATCTCTACAGCATTGATGTGACAATCTTCCGGTTTTTT
>RKRO01000290.1 GCA_007571355.1 Candidatus Poribacteria bacterium
GAGGAAGAGCAGTTGACACATCTTAAACGGTTTGTCCAACAAAACACCGACGATCCCGAAGCGTGGTACCGACTTGGCAGGATCCAACTGAGGCGGCAGCTGTGGCGCGATGCAACGCAGTCTTTAGAACGTTATGTCACGCTCGCGCCACGAGAGACGCGCGGCTATGAAGCACTCGGCTATGCTCATTTTCAACAACAGAACTATAAACAAGCAACGGCGATGTATCAGAAAGTGATTCAGCAGAAACCGAACGTCGCCACTTACCGGAATAGCCTCGGTGGTGTTTACTTGATGTTAGAACAGTATCCAAAAGCGATAGAACAGTACCAAACTGCTATCCGTTTAAAGTCCTCAGAACCGCGCTTTTATCTAAACCTTTCTAAGGCGTATGAACTTGCCGGGGAACACGCAGAAGCCGCGAAAATTTATCAAGAATATGAACGTCTTACATCAAAATCGAAATAGGAACAAAACAATTATGTGGGTTGAAACCCGTGCTTATCTGCTTACAAAATCCGTAATCTTCCTTTTCACAGTCATCGGATTCTTGCCTTATGTGTTCGCTGAACCCGACCTTTGTCTTATCCCTGCTGGTACCTTTACGATGGGCAGTGATGACGACCTTCCGAATGAAGCACCTGCGCACGAAACCTATCTTGATGCTTATTATATCGGTAAGGCGGAAGTGACCAATGCCGAATATTATCGGTTTTGGCTTGAAAACGGTGGTACCGACAGTGAGCATACCCCTATCAGTTATGGAGAGGCGTTTGGCACCTGGCCCGATGTTGCCAAAACGAAGCCAAACTATCCGGTTATCGGTGTTTCATGGGATTCCGCTGTTGCCTATGCTGCGTGGCGCGGCATGCGGCTCCCTACCGAAGCGGAATGGGAAAAAGCCGCACGTGGAACCGCGGCTAAGCGGTGGCCCTGGGGGGATACTTTCACACAACGCATCAAGGATACAACTATCCACGCGAACGTTTGGAAACAATCGGGCGCGCGTTTACAACCAGTCAGAACATACCAAACAGGGGTAAGCCCTTACGGCGCATACGACATGGCGGGCAACGTCTGGGAATGGGTCGCGGACCGGTATTCAGATACCTACTATCGTCGCAGTCCGGATCGAAATCCAAAGGGACCAGCGGTTGGAAGCCGGCGTGTTGTAAAGGGAGGTTCATGGTTAAACCCGGAAATGCTCGCTCGATGTTCCACTCGGATCGGGCAATATCCAGCAATCGGCACCAGTTTCATCGGATTTCGTCTCGCTAAGGACGCAGCACCCACTTATGAAAAATAAAACGAAACTCTCTCTGATTGTATTTCTTACTTGTGTTTTGCCTCTATTTTCTGTCGCAGCGATTCAGTTCGTCGACGTAACCGAGGAGGCTGGCATCCGTTTTCGACACATCAACGGTGCTGAAGGCGCGTTCCACATCCCTGAAACCCTCGGCGCCGGCGGCGCGTTCTTTGACGCAGATAACGATGGCTATCTTGACATCTACCTCGTCAACAGCGGTTACTGGAACACGGCACCATCGGTAACACAGGCAACGAGCGCACTCTATCGCAACAATCGTGATGGAACTTTTACTGACATCACACGGACAGCAGGGGTGGCAAATCTCGGGAACTATGGACAAGGCGTTACCTGTGCAGATTACAATAACGATGGCAACATTGATCTGTATGTAACCAATTTCGGAACTAATGTCCTCTATCGCAACAACGGCGACAGCACCTTTACAGATGTCACAGCGTCCGCAGGTGTCGGCGATCCAGGATGGAGCAGCAGTGCTTGTTTTGTTGATTACAACGCAGATGGGCATCTTGACTTGTTCGTTGTCAACTACCTTGTGTACTCACTTGATGTTCCTTACCTGCCCTGTGGAGAGGACGGGATACACACCTATTGCCATCCTTCGCTATTTGAAGGCGCGCCAGATAGACTCTATCGCAATAATGGCGACGGTACTTTTACCGATGTCAGTGAAGCGGCTGGCGTTGGTGGCATCGGTGGTATGTTTTATGGAAAAGGGTTAGGTGTCGTTTCAGCAGATTTCAACAACGACGGGGCCCCCGACCTTTACGTAGCAAACGACGATACCCGCAACGATTTCTTCTACAATAACGGAGACGGAACATTCAGCGAGATCTCACTCCTCGCGGGGTGTGCTTACAGTTTCAACGGTGTCGCGCAAGCCGGTATGGGTGTTACCGTCGGAGATTACAACAACGACAGTTGGCTTGATATTTTTGTCACGAACCTCTCTTATGAAACCAATGCCCTCTATCGGAACAACGGCGATGGCACCTTCACAGACGTGATTTATGAGGCGCGGCTCGGTAAGGAGAGCTACCTTTACGTCGGGTTCGGCACAGGCCTCTTTGATGCGGATAGCGACGGATGGTTGGACATTTTCATCGCGAATGGACACATCCTTGACAATATTGAAGACACACACGATATCCTAACCTATCGCCAACCCGATCAGTTGTTCCGTAATAAAGGCGATGGCACATTTCAGGAGGTCTCCGAGCGGGCTGGTGCCTATTTTCAGAACGTTACGGTCAGCCGAGGCGCACTCTTTGGCGATTATGATAACGATGGCGACATTGATATGCTCGTCACACAATCCAACGGGCCCGTCACCTTGCTGCGAAATGAAACGGAGACGCAAAATAACTGGGTCTCCATTAAAACCGTCGGTGTTATCAGTAATCGGGATGGGATAGGTACACGCATCACCTTAACAGTAGGTGAACAGACGCAGATACGAGAAGTCTACCCAGCGTCAAGTTATCTATCCAGCCACGATACTCGCTGCTATTTTGGGTTGGGTACTCACACAACCGTTGATAGGCTTGATATCCGATGGCAGAGCGGCGTTAGGCAAGTCTTTGAAAATCTGCCTGCCAATCAAGAACATATCCTCTCTGAATTTGCCGATACACCAGAGGGGACACTCTTCAAAGCCGTGTGGACAGGGGATATCTCAACCCTTCGCGATGTGAACATCGATGTAAATCTAAAAGATGCGGTAGGACGGACACCGTTACGCATCGCAGCCGAGAAAGGAGACATCCGAACGGCGATATTTCTCCTCGAAAATGGTGCGGATGTGAACATAACGGATGCCAACGGCAATACACCCCTGATTTTCATGATCAATAAGACAGGAAATCTGGAGATAACCAAACACTTCATTGAAAAAGGCGCAGCAGTAAACACCCAAAACCGGACCGGTGAAACGGCGTTGATGTATGCGGCGTGGCGCGGCTATACGGATATCGTCGCGCTTCTCCTTGAAAACCGTGCTGATGCCACCTTGAAAAACGGACACGGCGAAACGGCGTTAACACTTGCAGAATCAAAAGGGCACTCGGAAATCGTAAAGATGCTCAAAGCCCCAGACAAATTATTGAGAAGACAATAGGAGTTCCAAATGCCTTTGACCCGCGGTGTCACCCCGAAATCAGTTACATTAGCACTCCTCCTAATCCCGATCAACTGCTATTGGATTATGTATACGGAAATGGTCTGGTGGGGACTCTTCCCGACAACGATGTCGCTCTTTTTTAATGCGGTCTTTTTCCTCTTTGTGATTACACTCCTTAACTTGCTGCTACGACAGGTGAAACGGCAGTGGGCATTGACACACGGCGAATTGCTCGTTATCTATGTGATGCTGTGTATGGCGAGTGCCGTCGCATCGCACGACCACACGCAAGTGCTTATCCCTATGATCGGGCACGTCTTCTGGTTTGATACGCCTGAGAACGAATGGCGAGAACTGCTCCATCGCCACATGCCGACATGGGCGACGGTCCAAAATAAACAGGTTTTGGAGGGTTTTTACGAGGGGCAGTCCACGCTTTACGATATAGAGGTTTTGCGGACATGGTTAGGCCCGACGTTATGGTGGACAAGCTTTATTGTGGCACTCCTCTTTGTGATGCTGTGCATCAACGTTGTCCTACGGAAACAGTGGACAGAACGCGAGAAACTGGCGTATCCAATCATCCAACTCCCGTTAGAGATGACGCGCGACAGCGGTGCGAACTTCTTCCGAGGTAAGCCGTTTTGGACAGCGTTTATCCTCGTTTCAATCCTGAACCTTATTAACGGATTTAGTTACCTCTTTCCGACGATCCCTATTGTCGGTGTTCGATTTCGGAATATCAGCCAATTTTTCACTGAAAAGCCGTGGAACGCCATCGGTTGGACACCCTTTTCTATCTATCCGTTTGTCATTGGACTCGGGTTCTTTATGCCACTGGATTTGTCCTTTTCCTGTTGGTTCTTTTATCTGTTTCGTAAGATGCAACGGGTCGGTGGTGCAATCATCGGGGTTCGCGGTCTACCGGGATTCCCTTATGACCGGCAACAATCCTTAGGGGCGTATCTCGGACTTGCGATTTTCGCAGTTTGGGCAAGTCGTAAATACCTCGCTGAAGTCTTTAAACAGGTCACCACGGGACGTTCAAGTCTTGACGAATCGGTGGAACCGATGCGGTACCGTGCTGCTATTATCGGTATTGTGTTAGGCTGCATCTATCTTATAGCGTTTTCTGTGAAAATAGGCATCAGCATTTCACTCGGTATCGCCTTTTTCGTGATGTATTTTGCACTGTCAACAGGGATTACACGTATGCGCGTCGAATCGGGTGCCCCCGCACACGATCTACATTTTATGGGACCGGATTACGCTTTGCCGACGATCTTGGGTTCACGTCGTATGGGCGGTTCTAACCTGACGGCACTCTCTTTTCTCTTCTTTTTCAATCGTGCACACCGCAGTCATCCGATGCCTCATCAACTGGAAGGTTTCCAACTCGCTTCACGGGCGCGATTTAATCCGAAACCACTCGTTTGGGTAATGATTTTAGCGGTAGTTGTCGGTTCAATCGGCTCTTTCTGGGCATATTTGCATGACGTGTATCGGTTCGGGTCCGCCGGAAGTTTTGCACACCACCCTTTCAATCGACTCCAACAACAACTCAATTTCCCGACAGGCACAAACATTCCCGAAGTAACCTTTATGGGGATCGGGATGGGGTTCACATTTCTACTGATGTTTCTACGGATGCGTTTCTTCTGGTGGCCCTTCCATGCTGTCGGTTACGCTGTTTCCGGGGCAGCGGATTGGTGTATGAACTGGCTCTGGATCTCGCTCGTGATTAGCACAGTCGCAAAATGGCTGATTATTAAACAAGGTGGATTGCAACTACATCGGAAGGCAGCACCCTTCTTCCTGGGTTTGATCCTTGGCGAGTTCGTCGCGGGCAGTTTGTGGAGTTTCTACGGCATGGCAACGGAGACTCGGATATTTCCATTTAAGGACTGGTAAATCCCTAAATCCACTTCAACAACTTTTGCGTCTCAAAAACGAACCCTATCCAAATATTGCCTGATTTACAACTAACGATAATGAGACCCATTATCAAATTAGTTTTTCCAAAGTAATGATATTTCTCCTAAAACCCTTGTGAGAACTGGGTTTGAAGGGTTTTAATCTCGAAAATCTAATACGCTAATTTGGGGAAGCCGTTTTATGTTCCGAGGAGAGACGCACCTGATAGTTTCAGCAGCGTTGACATCAGAAAGGGCGTTGTTACCTCTTTAAAAATTCCGATCTGGCACTCGAAATATCTTAACGAAAAGATAAATTTTTGAATGGAAATCGGCGAGCGGCTAAAAGCAAAATGAGAAAAATTGCCTTGACAAGTTGCGGATGTGAATACGCAAAAAAATGGCGAGGTGTTTTGCTTGGGTATTTCCCCAAGGAAACCTCGCCAGTGAATATGTGCCAGTGAATATGTGAGAGTGCTATCTTAAGAGAGAGCTGACAAACTGCCGGTGCTATCGCCCAATTTTGCCACATCGACATCCATACGGTTCAGCATCGACAACCAGAGATTGTTGAGCGGTGTCTCCTTCGGATAACGGATATGACGACCCG
>RKRO01000416.1 GCA_007571355.1 Candidatus Poribacteria bacterium
GATATGGTGGGTCGTTATCGCGGGTATTGTTGTACTCGGTATCTACCAACTATTTAACCGCAGAGACCCAGTGCATCAACTGGCGACCTCTGACTTTCATAAATATATAACACGCGGACCGGATATCTTCGGCGACTATCTAACGTTAGATGAAGAGTGGATTGAAGGACGGTTTCACGAGAGCGTCGTTGAGGATATCAGGGTCGAAATTTTGCAGAAAGTGCCAACTGAGGAATGGGACACCTATCTTCCACCGAATTGGAAAGGAGAATTTAGAGCAAGCCGCGATCCAATCGATGATTACAATATCCAAACGAAACTTGACGAAAACAGGGTTGACTATAACGTTGAACCACCATCTAAATTCCCACAAGGACTGCTGATTTTTGGGACAACAATCGTACCACTCCTTATTTTCTTAGGGCTGATGATCTTCCTGTCACGTCAGATGCAAGGGAGCGGAAATAGAGCACTCTCCTTCGGAAAAAGTCGAGCCAGACTCCACTCTGAGACGCAAACAAAAATAACGTTTGAAGATGTCGCCGGGGTCGACGAAGCGAAAGAGGCACTTGCGGAAGTTATCCAATTTCTGAAAACACCCAAAAAATTTGAACGACTCGGCGGTAGAATACCGAAAGGTGTACTACTCATGGGACCGCCGGGAACCGGTAAGACAATGCTCGCAAAAGCCGTCGCAGGTGAAGCAGATGTCCCGTTCTATAGTATCAGCGGCTCCGATTTCGTCGAGATGTTCGTCGGTGTCGGCGCATCACGTGTACGCGACCTGTTTGAACTCGGAAAAAAGAACGCACCCTGCATCATCTTTATCGATGAATTGGATGCCGTCGGTAGACACCGAGGCGCCGGTATCGGGGGTGGACATGACGAACGCGAACAGACCTTAAATCAACTCCTTGTTGAAATGCAAGGGTTTGAAGATGTCGCCGGTGTGATTCTCATCGCAGCAACAAATCGTCCCGATGTCTTAGACCCCGCACTCCTTCGACCGGGACGATTTGACCGACAAATCGTCGTCGATCTCCCAGATGTACGCGGAAGGGAGGCAATCCTCAAAGTACACACAAAGTCCCCGTATAAACTCGCGGAAAATGTTAATTTAGAAATCTTAGCGAAGGCAACCCCCGGCTTCTCAGGGGCTGACCTCGAAAATATGACAAACGAAGCCGCACTCCTCGCCGCAAGATCCGACAAATCAGAAATCGACATGACATGCTTTGACGAAGCAAAGGACCGCGTGATTATGGGCCCCGAACGGCGAAGCCTCGTCATCAGCGACGAAGAGAGAAGAATTACCGCCTATCATGAAGCCGGACACGCACTCATGTTACACTTCGTACCAGAAAGCGACCCGAACTATAAGTGCACTATTGTCCCACGCGGTAGAGCACTCGGTGTCACCGCAATGCTACCCCTTGAAGAACGCCATAACATGAGCAAAAAACGACTGCTGGCACATATCGTTTTCGCACTCGGCGGCCGCGTCGCAGAGGAAATTATCTTTGGCGAACAGACAACCGGCGCACAGAACGATTTTGAGCAGGCAACGAGTCTTGCACGACGCATGGTTACCCAATGGGGAATGAGTCACCTCGGCCCCCTCACTTTCGGCAGACGCGATGAACAGGTTTTCCTCGGTAAAGAATTAGGTGTCCACCAAGATTATAGCGAAGAGACCGCCATCGCCATTGATAAGGCAGTTCACGATATCGTCATGGATTGCTATAAAAAGGCACGTAATATTTTGGAGACGAACCTTGAAGGATTAAAGTTGTTGGCGGATGCACTCTTAGAGCGGGAAACGCTCATTACAGAAGAAATTGATGAAATTCTTGGGCCCCGACCACAACTGCCTTCAAATCCAATCGTATGAACTGCCGGGGCAAGACACTCACATTAGGCGAACGAACACATGTCATGGGGATCTTGAACGTCACACCGGATTCCTTCTCCGATGGCGGGCGATTTCTTGATGTCCAACAAGCCGTTGATCACGCGAAATTGATGATAGCAGAAGGCGCGACGCTCGTTGACATAGGCGGTGAGTCCTCGCGGCCCGGGGCAACGCCGATATCAACGACCGAGGAACTGACTCGCGTGTTACCCGTTGTTCGTGCTGTTGCTGACGCACTCGATGTCGTGATCTCTATTGATACGTCTAAAGCAGAAGTCGCTCAAAAAGCATTGGCGGCTGGCGCGCATATCGTCAACGATATCACCGCACTACACGGGGACACCGAGATGGTATCCGTTGTAGCCAAAATGGATGCCGGGCTTATCCTGATGCACATGAAAGGCACACCCCGCACGATGCAACAGGCACCGCAATATGCAGATGTCGTTCGCGATGTCCGCGCGGCACTCAGCCAAAGCGTCCAATTCGCTGAAGCACAAGGTGTCGCCCCTGAGCGGATTATCATTGATCCAGGCATCGGATTCGGTAAAACAACGGAACATAATATTGAACTCTTAAAACGCCTCTCGGAATTCCGATTATTGAAAAAACCACTGCTCATCGGTACCTCACGTAAGTCGTTTATTGGGAATATCTTAGATGCCCCCATAAACGAACGCACCGAAGGGACTGTCGCAACCGTGTGCTGGGCAATCACACACGGGGCAGACATTGTACGCGTTCACGATGTCAAGGCGAATGTCCGCGCCGCACGGATAACAGATGCCATTTGTAGATAAGTCCATGCAACAAGAACAAATATACGGAATCGGTATTGATATTGTTGAGGTTAAACGGATTCAGGAAGCGTCCCGTCAATGGGGAACACGATTCGAGCAGCGAATCTACACACATCAGGAACTCACGTATTGTGGGGACGCACCTTCCCGATACTGGCGGCTTGCCGCCCGTTTTGCTGCGAAAGAAGCAGCATTGAAGGCACTCGGTACCGGACTAACGATCGGTATGCGTTGGAAAGATGTGGAAATTCAAACGGATGTATCCGGCAAACCTGAAGTCGTCTTACACGGTGAGGTACGCCGTTGTGCTGACCAGCGCAATATCAGTTCCATGTTCGTCTCAATGTCCCATACAAATGTACACGCTATTGCACAGGTGACCCTCTGCACTTCTATAAGTTAAACCACAGTTTCACCCGACTTCCGTAATTCTCAAAAAGGCGACGTGTCGCCGGTATCTCTTTGCTTGAGGTAACAAGTGAAATACATTCATAATTCGGCTTTAACTGTCTTATTTTATCTCATTATCTTTTTTACTACTTTGAGCAATAGCGTCTCAGCAGAGAATACAGTCGCTGCAGCCGATGGGTTCCTTAAACAACTCCTCGGTGCTGAACATTATGGAATGGGCGGCAGTTTTGTCAGCACGACCCGCGGCGCAAACGCTATCAGCAGCAATCCGGCCGGGATCGCCACCGCAGAAACAAACCAGTTTGCTATCCACGCAACCCGATTTCCGCGGACGATCACACGGTTATCTAAACCGAACCTCAATGCAAATTATGAAGAGTATAGCCAATATGAACAACGCGCTTACGGTATTGAAACCCTAAACTGTGCGTTTCCAATCGGACGGTTCGGTACGCTCGGAATAGCGTTCTCATTTCTACAAGAAGGAAGGTTTCAGCGGGTTAACCATCTCGGAAAGGCACTTAACAGTTTTCCTGAGAATAATCTGGCAATCGGGTTCAGTTACGGGGTAAATATATTAAAGAACACACTTATTGGAATCGACACGAAATGGCTGCGCGCTAAGGTGACAGATGCCGATGACAGAGAACACTTGGGACACGGTTACGCTTACAATATCGGTGTTATCCAACGAGTCAATGATGCCGTTCAGGTCGGTGTGGTCGCCAGAAACTTGAGTAACGGACTCTCCTTTTCAGATGTCTCTATCCCGGATAGGATAACGCGGACGATCGCTGTAGGTGTCGCCTATCGGCGCGAAATATCGGATGTCACTTTACAGATCGGTTTTGATGTACATCCGCCGTTCCCAGACGGGCTCCGCACAAATGTCGGAGCTGAAGTGTGGTACCGCCGCAGAATCGGTGCAAGAATGGGGTACCTCCGACACACCGAAAGGCGTTACGCTTCAGTGTTTCTTTTCGAGGATGGCGCGTTTGAAATGGAGAAACGCCTCTGGAAAACTGAAGGCCTCTGTTTTGGACTCGGGATCCGATTGGGGAACCTAACATTGGACGCTGCGTACGTGCCGCAATTCATACCCACCATAACTGCAGAAGAACAGCACTATACCGTCCAAGGCGAAAACGTCTACACCTTCTCAATTGGACAAAACTTTTAAAAATAGGACTTAACCAAAAGAGACCGAAATGTAGCACATATTGACCATATAAAACTGAGGAATATTCGTGGTGAAAAATTTAGAGATAAAATATACGACAACTAACGAGTGGATTGAAATTCTCAATTTAGATCCAGGGGAATGTAATGTCGGAATCACCGAACGGATTCAAGAGGTCTATGGCGATATTGTTTTTATTGATTTACCGGAACTGGGTGAATACGAACAGGGAGAAATAATCGGGCGTATTGAAACATCGGATGGACAGAACTATTACATCTATGCACCTATAAGCGGCGAAGTTTATGAAACCAATACCGCTATCGAAGATGAGGTTGAACTCCTTAACCATTTTCCAGAGGGTGACGGATGGATCTGCAAATTCTATATGGAAAACCCGAGCGAGATAGCTGCACTCCTTAGCCTACGCGAATACGAGGCACATGAGGAAGATGAGGTTAACGAAGAAGAATACTTACCGGAAACTGATTTTTATGAAAATGTTGAGGATTATTGATACGACCGACGCAAACCGCTATTGCTTTTAGGCAAGAATGTTGAGGGGCTACGTTTCTCTTACAGAAACAATGAAAATACGCCTCACAATACTCAGTTTCGGAACGGGGATGACGGTCTCTATCTGGTAACCCAAGTCGTTAAGGGGGTTAGTGAGATCACACAGGTCTATAAACGCTGCTTTTGGTGCACATGTCCGCAAATTTGCTAAAATCTCTGCGTCTTGGGAGGTATCCTTGGTCAGATTGATGCCGTAAGGTAGGTCTGTAGCAACAGCGTCGAACTGCCCGCGAACCTCTCTTGCATCACCGAACATGACATCGGCTGTCAAGCCGAAATGCTGTAGATTTTTCGTTGTCGCACCTACCATCCGTAGGTTGTTATCGTAACCGACTGCCCGGATGCCGCTATGTGCAGCAGACATCACGATTGTTCCTGTCCCGCAGCAAGGGTCGAGGAGACGATCCCCCGGCCTCACGACTAAATTGACGAGGACACGCGCAAGTCGCGAGGGGAGTGAACTTGAAGTCACGTGTGGACGTTGGGCGTGCGCAAGCCACATATTATCGGATTCGGAAAGGCATCGTCCAAACCATATCCGTTCAGCAGTGACAACCGCCAAAAAGGTAACATCTGGCTGATCGAGGTTCGCACGACCACCGATAGCACTGCCGATATCCCGAGCAAGTACCATAGAGTTGACTTTCAAGTTACGCGGTTTTTTCACGACGGATACCCGAAATTCGTCGGCATGTAAGCCAGCAGAACGGATGTCCCAACAGAGTTCCGTGAGGCTCGAGGCTTCAAAAAGGAGTTCGATGCAACTCTTCAGATACGCACCGCGCCGCACATCAACACACTCTTCTGAGAACGAAATGCCATGCACGTTGGGTGCAGATCCTGTCAGCGTAAGACACTCCGCAGTAACCAACTCGGTGAGTCGATCTGGAATCGCTGTCAAATAAAGGTAGGTCGGTTTTGCCCGCAACGCCATCAATCGATTTTGCTCCAATACCAGTATGATACCATTTCTTAATAAACCTGTCTTTATGTAGGAGGAACTGTTAGTTTGTTCTACAGTACTACACATTTCAGGAAAACCAGTAATGTGAGAACACTGTTTAGAAATGGTATAAATTGAGTGA
>RKRO01000241.1 GCA_007571355.1 Candidatus Poribacteria bacterium
TCCTTGTCCAAGTGTGCATTGATTTAGTGAAACTCGCTTATCGATTGCATTTTAACATCTTTTCCGATAACATGCAAGGAAGATTTATGAGGAGGATTTCAATGAGAAAAGTCAATATTGCGCTGATCGGAGCGGGGGGTATGGCGAACGGGGTTCATTATCCATCGCTGAGAGCATGTGAAGATGTTCATCTTGTTGGATTGTGCGATCTGGTGCCATCAAAACTTCAGGCGACAGCAGAAAGGTTTGAGATTGATCAGACGTTCACTGACTATCGACAGATGCTTGAAAAAACGTCTCCGGATGCTGTGTATATTTTGATGCCGCCACAGCACCTGTTCCCGCTTGTCATCCACTGTCTTTCGCAGCAACTCCATGTTTTTATTGAGAAACCCCCTGGTGTTACACTTCATCAAACGAAGGAGATGGCACTCGCTGCGGAAAAGAATGCTTGTAAAACGATGGTCGGCTTTAATCGTCGTTTTATTCCGCTCTTACAGCAGGTTAAAACGATAGTCGAGGCACGCGGTCCGATTATCCAATGCACGTCAACCTTCCATAAAAACACACCCAATGCCCTCTACTACGAGGGTGTGATAGACGTTTTGACCTGCGATGCGATCCATGCAGTAGACGCGCTCCGATGGCTTGGGGGCGGTGAAGTGAAAGCCGTCGCCAGCGCCATCAATCGTTTCTACTCCGAACGGGAGAACAGTTTCAATGCACTCGTCAAATTTACGAGCGGGGCTTCCGGGTATCTTTGCACGAATTGGGCAGTTGGGGGACGCATCCATACATTTGAGATGCATGCACGCGCGATTTCCGCCTATATCAACCCTGATGCTGGCGGGCGCGCCGTCATCCACACCCCCGAAGGCACGACTGAAATCACGACTGAGGCAGCAGCGGGTTCCAACGAAACTTATAAAACTTACGGGTTTTATGCAGAAAGCCGGCATTTTGTCGATTGTATCCGACAAGGTCAGCAGCCGTTAACCTGTTTTCAAGATGCAGTCAAGACAATGGAACTCGTAACGGCTATCTATCAAAACCGGATAGACCTATAATGTTAACCGTCCACACCGAAAAACAGATTGGCATGATTCTTGCTACAGAATATTATTAGAAAGTATCAAGTCGTATGCCCAAAATTATGGATGTCAGTCATATACCTGTCTTATGTGACAAAGTTGTTAACTTTCTTGAGCCGCACCCGGAGGGTGTTTATATAGATGGGACTGTCGGATTAGGGGGACATAGTGTCGCCCTTCTAAAAGCCTCCGCACCGAATGGAAAGATCATCGGGATTGATCTCGATACGGATGCACTCACAGTTACGAAGGACAGGCTACAGGTTTTCGGGGAGCGATGCTCCCTAATTAACGGCAATTTCGCTGAGATGAACACCCTATTGGAAACCCATGCGGTTCATGCTGTAGACGGTATCCTACTAGATTTAGGCGTGTCGTCTCTACAGTTAGATGCGCCCCATCGAGGGTTCAGTTTTAACCATACCGGTCCCTTGGATATGCGCATGACCCCAGAACACAAGAACGATACTGCTGCAGAGACGATGCTGACCGCTATGCAGGTGGTCAACGATAGCACTGTAGAGGGCCTTGTTGATATTTTTAAACGGTATGGCGAAGAACGCTTCGCTAAACGGATCGCCCATCGGATTGCTGCAGTGAGGCAACACGAACCGATAACCACAACAACACAATTGGCAGAAATTGTCGCGCAAACTGTTCCAAAACGTAGATCCAAAATTCATCCAGCCACTCGGGTGTTTCAGGCACTGCGAATTTATATCAACGCCGAACTGGAAAACCTAATGGCAGGTTTGGATGTCGCACTTGCACTTTTGAAACCGAACGGCCGCTTGTGTGTTATCACCTTTCATTCACTTGAAGACAGGATCGTCAAACATCGATTTCAGACATGGGCGCGCATGTGCATTTGTCCGCCTAAAACCCCTATTTGTATCTGTGAACACAGACCATCGGTAGAGATTCTCACAAAGCGTCCAGTGTTACCAGATGTGGCTGAGGTTCAACACAACCCAAGAGCACGGAGTGCTAAACTACGTGTCGTTTGCAAATTATAGCCTTTCGATGCTATGAAATAAAGTGTATCTTAAATATAATCTTCAACGTTTAGAATCATAAGGCTTGGTCATCAAACACACCCAAAACCTTCAGAAAACAGTCGTAAAATGCTATGGAGAAACGAAGCTCCACGAACTCCGTTTCCGAAAACTGGTTAGGAAACTAAGAAATGCAGGCATCAGGCTTCCATTCAACACGTATCACAAAGACAGAAGAACCCAAGCCGAAAAAGAGGTTTCCGTGGGTCTACGTCGTTTTCGGATTATCTTTTTGTGTTTTTGCCGGTAGTATCTGGTTTTCGTCTTATGCGAAAAATGTCGCTTTACTCCGTCAGCCTGTCTACGAAAGACAGAAAAGTTATGTTCAAGATGAAATTCATCAACTTGAATTGGAAGAATCAACGTTAACCAGTGTGCAGAGAATTCGGAAAATCGTCACTGAACTGAAGATGGTTGAACCAACGGAGACCTCACAGGTCATCTGGGACAAATAGTTTTGTTTTTTTTACAATTTGCCTTCTGTCTTATGTGAAGGTATATGGAATCATAATAATCTTAATAGGAAAAAACATGAAAAACAAACCACATTTATCCATTCGGCGCCTTGTTTTTGTGCTTATTGTGATGCAGGTAGGGTTCCTACTGCTGGTTGGTAAGTTGTTCAAACTACAGATTTCTAACGAGGCGACACCCGAGGAAACAGCGGAACGTACATGGCTTTCTCCAAAGATAGCCACCATAAAACGCGGCAAAATTTTAGACCGAGATGGAAACATTTTGGCATTGAGCCGGCACAGTCTCTCTGTCTATGCCGATCCGCAATATTTGCGAGCCCATCCGGCGGATGTTGCCCGTGAACTTGCACCCGTTTTGGATATCCCTGAATCCCAATTGCTGAAGCAACTGGAGCGTAAGGATAAACAATTCGTCTGGCTCAAGAGGGATGTGGATTATGAACGGATTGATGAAATTCGCTCAATTCAGAAAGACATCCGCGGTATAGGGCACAAGGTGGAACAGAAACGCATTTATCCGAAAGGCGCGCTCGCAGCCCAAGTCATTGGGCATATAAATGACCAGAATATGGGTGAAGGGATTGAGTTTCAGTACAACAATTACCTTTTAAGTGCGAAGGAACGTCACGCTTTACAACGTGCAGCGGCTGCTCGAAACGAACCGATCAACCTACTCACGCGACGTGATTTCACTGACGATTACGGATATAGTATCGTCTTGACGCTTGATGAATACATCCAAGATGTTGCTGAAAAGGAATTGGCAGCCGCTTGTCAAGAGTGGAACGCACCGCGCGGGACCGTGATCGTCATGGCTTCACAAACCGCAGAGATATTGGCACTCGCGAGTTACCCAACCTATAATTTGAACGCATATACCGACAGCAGTGAGGCGGCAAAACGGAACCTCGGTATCTGGTTTGCTTATGAACCCGGATCAACTTTTAAAATCGTCGCCGCCTCTGCCATGCTAAACGAAGGTATTATGACCCCTGAATCAATGGTCTTTTGCGAAAACGGACGGTATCGACTCTCAAACGGTAGGGTAATCCGCGATGTTTCGCCGAAAGGATGGTTGACGCTTGACGAAGTCGTCCAAAAATCAAGCAATATCGGCATGATTAAAATCGTGACGCAGTTAGGGCATCAAGTGTTCGGTGATTATATTAAACAGTACGGGTTTGGTAAACCCACCGGTGTGGATTTACCCTATGAACACAGGGGCAGTCTATATGCCGTCCAACGCTGGGATGCCGACTCTCTCGGTTCGGTACCTTTCGGTCAAGGCATTATGGTAACGCCTCTGCAGATGCTAAACGCTTTAAATACCATTGCCAACGGCGGGAAACTTCTGCATCCGCATATTGTGTCAGAAATTCGAGACAGCACCGGACAAGTGATTAAGAAAGTATACCCGATCGAAGTTCGGCAAGTACTGAAGCCGCACATCGCTAAACAGATGACGGAAATCCTTGTCGGAGTCGTTGAGGAAGGTAGCGGACGCCGCGCACGCGTTGAAGGCTATCGGGTCGCCGGGAAAACAGGCACCGCACAAAAAGCTGAAGAAGGCGGCAGAGGATACCTGGGGAAAGAAATTATGTCTTTCATGGGATTTCTACCGGCGGAGCACCCGAGGCTATCAATCATCGTTATGCTCGATGAACCGACAGGTGCCAGATTCAGTGGACGCGTCGTAGGACCGACTTTTCAGAAGATCGCCACCCAAGCAATGCAATACTTGAAACAAACCGAATTCTTCGGCCCCTTACAACCCGAACCCTCTCAATTTACACCTGTCGTAACTGAGCAGACCCCAACGGACAACCTTGCTGTGAAAGGAGAAGGGCTGTGAAATTTTCGGATCTGCTCCATGGCTTAAACCTTATCACTGTTACCGGGGATCTTGATATCGATGTCACAGGTATCGTCAGCGACAATCGCCAAGTCCAACCGGGTAATGTTTTTGTCTGTTATCAAGGTATCCACGTGAATAGTCACACTTTCATTGCGGATGCACTTCAAAGAGGGGCAGTGGGTATCATAGGCGAGAAGCCTCTGACGGCATTGGAAGTACCAGCCACATCAACAACATATTTACAAGTCCCTGATGGCAGGCGTGCACTTTCCCTGCTTGCCGCCAATTGGCACGGAAACCCGGCAAAACATCTCAAACTCATCGGCATTACAGGCACCAACGGCAAAACGTCGACAGCACATTTGGTCTACGCGATCCTTAAGGCATCCGGACAAAGAACCGCCCTCATCGGGACGGTCGGACACCGATACGTAAACACAGACGGCACAGAAAAAATAATACCCGCTTCCCTCACAACGCCCGACGCATTCGCACTGCATGCCCTCTTTAAACAATGCGTCGCAGCGGGTGTAGAATACGTTGTCATGGAAACCTCCTCTCAGGGGTTAGCCCTGCAGCGTTTGGCTGGACTCGTTTTTGACACTGCAGTCTTTACGAATTTCACGCAAGACCATCTCGATTACCATCAGACGATGGAAGAATACTTGAAGGCGAAACTCATGTTATTTGAGCAACTCAACGATCAGGGCTTTGCAATTTTGAATAGCGACACGCCTGTATCAACAAGTATTGCAAGGGTTTGTAAAAGTGCACAAGTTTTGATGTATGGGCTTGATGACAAGGCGGACCTGCATGGTACAGCGATAACGTTTTCCTATAATAGATCCACATTCACTGCGATCACACCCGCAGGCAATTTTCCAGTTAAGCTGCGATTGCTCGGGGCGTATAACATCTATAACGCACTTGCGGCTATCGCTGTCGGACTCCGTTACGATTGCCCCCCGCCAACTATTCAGGAGGGACTTGCCGATACCGTCGTCCCTGGGCGATTTGAACTCGTTGATCGTGGACAGGATTTCGCTGTTATCGTTGATTATGCACATACACCGGATGGGTTGGAAAATATACTGACGGCTGCAAGGCGTATCACCCAACGAGAACTCATTTGCGTTTTCGGGTGCGGTGGGGACAGAGATAACGGAAAACGCCCCAAAATGGGAAATATTTCCGCACAAATCGCCGATTATACCGTAGTTACTTCTGACAACCCGAGGACCGAAAGCCCTGATGAAATTATTGCACAAATTGTGTCAAATTTGCCACATGCTGCAAAATATGTGTCTATTTCAGGCAGACGTGATGCCATCCGCCACGCAATCGTGACAGCAAAATCTGGCGATGTCGTCGTAATTGCAGGTAAAGGCCATGAGGATTATCAAGAGGTCCACGGCAAAAGATTCCCTTTTGATGATAGGGTTGTCGCTGCGGATTTTTTAGAATCACGCCAACAGTCTGGAA
>RKRO01000501.1 GCA_007571355.1 Candidatus Poribacteria bacterium
TCGGGCAGCGATTACGGCTGAAGGGGCAGAAGCCGTTATTCGCCCTCGCAAAAGTCGCGTTGAAGATCGCCCGTATGATAAAGAAGTCTATAAACTTCGTAACGTCATAGAACGTTTTTTTCACCGCTTGAAACAATATCGGCGGGTTGCCACGCGCTATGATAAATACGCCATCCGATACCTCGGCTGCGTCTATTTCGCAGCTATACTTATCACTGCTAAAAAAATGTAAACACTACCTAGTAAAAAGAGCTGCGTTTTTCCAAGAAAAAAGTGTGATAAGTTGGAAATACCTCTTGTCTAATGTAGAAAAAGACTCTAAGGTTATTTCTACAAAAAAGGTATTTCCGATGTCCATTTTACAACAGGTGCCCGATAAAATGCAAACGATCCTTGAAACTGTCCCAGATAAAGTCGCTGTCCATACAGACCTCGTAAAAAGAAAGCGAATATCGGCATCCGTTGGCAGGTTGAACTCATGTTTAAGTGTTTCAAAAGTATCGGAAAACTTCATGTTTCCCGAAGTCAGAAACCCTATCGTAGGCTCTCTGAAATCTATGCGAAACTGATTGGGCTTCTGATCCAACATGCAGTCATGTGAGGTGCCAGCTACCGACATATACAGCAAAGTCCCATCAAAACAGCAAAGTATATCATAGGTTATGCGAGGAGGCTGACTTTGAGTTTTCACCGCTCCAAAACCGCACTTCGCAAAACGCTGAAAAGCATAAAGCGTGTGTTTGAAAAAGACGACACTTTCCAGAGAACCACTGGAAAAAATACAACCTTTCGCAAACGCAAAGACGCTACCGAAAATCCCTAAATTGACACCTATGAGGCGGTTTCCGTTCAACCCAACCGACAGGCCGCTTTCATTTTTATTTTCAAACTCACGTTAATTCGTGCTTTGTGAAAGTTAAATCTGAATACCGACATCGTTGAGTGCTTTGAACGCTAATATTGCACCGAGTAGGATGACGACAGCGGCACTGATAATGGGTAGGCGTTGCAACCAGGCACCTTCGCCTGTAAAACGTTCAATTACCGGTTTTGCCAGGACCATCAGGATACCGATAGCGACCAACACGGCGGCAAGTCCCAACGAGAAAGCACATAGGATAATCAACCCCCACATAAGTTTGCCGAGACTTATCGCGAATAGGAGTCCGATGAGTGCATCGACACATGGCACGATTCCGCCGGAGATACCAAGCGATAACAATCCCCAAAAGCCGGTTCGCTCTGGCGGCGCGTGGCTATGCGTCCGCCCACCATGACTGTGTGTCAGGGCGTGGTCGTGTGAATGGCCAGGGTCATCATCATGTGAATGGTCATGTGAAGGATCGTGGTCGTCTGCGTGCGGATGGTCGTGATCATGGGTATGCGAATGATCGTGTGGGTGCGGGTGCTGATGGCCATGCGCCTGGCTATGTGCACCCCCACTGTAATACTGCTTCATGTTTCTGGCAAGCAGCCACGCGCCAATACCAACAATCAAGACACCAGAAAACAGACTCAACCACGGAACAATATCGTCCGGTGCAAACCCCTGTGCCACGAGCATGACGATGCCAAGTGCTATGACACTGAAAGTGTGTGTAAAGGTAACGACAAGCCCAAGGAAAACTGCGTCAATTACTCTGCCTTTAGAGCCGACGAGGTAGGCAGCGACTATGGCTTTCCCGTGTCCGGGTGTTAAGGCATGCAAACCGCCAAGCACAAATGAGACGACAAGGGCAACAATCGCTAATTGCAGCGTAAGGGGTTGGTTTATTAACTCTTTTATGCGGTCGCCTGAATGCTCGTGTCCTTCGTCAGCAAATACCAATGCGCAACCGACAATCCCAATTAAAATAATTGTGGCTTGCACTACGCGCTTGCAAGCTGCGCCGCGAAAACAAAAATAACGGTTCTTCAAAACTAACTAAACCCTCGCAAATTTTTGGAAACGTCTATCGGCGATGACTTCACTCACATAGATGTCTCCGTTTGAATCAATCCAAATGCCGTGTGGGGAATCGCTGAATTGTCCGGGAGCGTCGCCTTTCTCGCCCCACCGTCCGATAACTTCACCCTCAAGGGTCATGATGCTAATGCGTTGTCCACCTTCGGCAATGTGAATAACATTATCACTATCAATGAAGAGATCATTCGGGGAACGGAGGTCTGTCCACTCGGTCAAATATTCTCCGTTGTTATTAAAAATCTGACATCGGAGGTTTCCACGATCCAGAATATAGACGCGATCGTTAGGGGCTACAGTCACATCGTGTGGCAGATTAAATTCCCCGGGGCCCGTGCCGGGTGCGCCCCATGAAACGATCACTTCACCATCAGTTGTCATTCGGTGGACCCGCGACTGTCCGTAGCCATCAGAGACGTACATCTCTCCAGAAGCGGAGAGGACAGCGCGCGTCGGTTCGTTAAAGGGACTTCCCGGTGTGCCGGGTTGATTGACAGTCCCGAACGTCTGTAATAATTCGCCATCAAGTGAGAATTTTCGTACCGTGTGATCGACGGTATCTGTGGTATAGATTTCATCGTCTGGACTTATCCAGATGCCGTGCGGTTTCTGGAAGATATCCTTGCCCCACTCAGTGATGAATGTGCCATCTGCCTCGAAAACGAGCATTGCGGGTTGAGGACTCCGGTTATAGACATAAACGCGGTCATGGGAGTCGCACGCTACACCGGAAACGAGACCGAGTTGGGGAATCATGCCCCACCCTTCTACGACTTCATATTGGTAATCTCCTGTCCCAAAAGTTGCCATGTTGTTGCCTCCTGTTAAGTGCTGGCGTTGACGCGCTTTTCGACGATAAATTTAAGCAGCTGCACAATGCGTTCCGCTTCCCAAATACCGTTGTATCTTGGTGAAAACTCGACGTGAAACACAGGTCTTTCGCTCTCAATTTCACTAACGCTTCCGTGTATGAAGGTCCAATCATCAGTGATAGTGTAACACCCAAAAATCTGTTGTTCTGGATTAGCATCTGTTTTCCAGTTGATCCATGCGGCTGCGAGCATGTCACCGTAAAGTTGGCACAATGGGTCCGGCGCGTTAATACCGCGTTTTGCTTCATGGACAACGAGGTAAGGGCCCCTAATTTTCCCAGCAACGGCGGGCGCAAGCGCGCCATCGGCTTCGCCTTCCAATTCAAATGTGGGATATGTGGCTTTGAGTAATACACCTGCCCACGCGCAAACCTGCCCTTGCTCTGCGAGTCTTAAGAGCGGATAAATAGTTCGTGCCCAGAGGGTGGCTCCGTTCAATCTTGTGAGGTGGCGTTGCTGTGTGTCTGCCTTGAGATAGTCAAGCATCACTTTTTCTTCGGCAGTCAAGGGTATCTGCATTTTCTTCCACACTTCTATGGGCCCGTCTTGTTCGTGCAGTTTTATAAGCGTATTAAGCGTTTCTTCAGTGAGTTGGGATAATGGATACGTTTGCATTGTCGAAAACCTCCTTCCAGTCTGCTCAGGGACTTTTGAAGCCTGTTCCAAAAGGATTTCAACTCTGATACTATCTAATTTTGGAATATATTGCAACTGTTTTAAAAGATTCCATTTATGGACAACGCAGCCCGTGTGAAATTCGCTTCCTGAAACCCGGTTGCATAGAGGACATTTGTTTCGTCAAGATACGTGTATCTATTTTTGCCAAAAAAGTGTATGATTTCAAAATTCAAACGGCATGTACGACTTAAGTCGTAATAGATGCCTGCGCCCCAGTCGGAGAGATCCGCGTTGAAATCGAAGAGCCGATAGTTGGCGGGATTCAGTGCATCGGTCATAAAATCGAGGTGTATAACGTTAAAGTATGCATACGCCCGCGCCTCCTGATAATTGTAGAGGCTATGGTCGCGTATCCATGTAAAATCTATCTGGATGCGATCGTCCCAAGAGTTTTCAGTTGCCCTATCGTCTTGATTGAAACTGCCGCGAAAATCTTCAAAATCCCTTGCGCGATAGTAACTGGTATCGGTCATGTGGACGTAAGTGAGCCGATTGGAGAATGCAAGGCGGAACGATTCGTTTAGATCGTAGGAGAAGATCAGATTTACGTATGCTGTATCTTGAACAATCTGCTCGTCAAAATCGGATTTGGTATAGAGATCAGCATCTAAATCATCTTGATTGTCTATCTCGATGTCGTGCAGATCGCGGGTATAGCGGAGTTTGAGTTCTGTCTGGAACATGGATGAGATCAATGGAGTCGTCGATGCATATTTTCTAAAGATTAATTCCGATGGGTTGAGATAGTAGAGGTTCCCGTTACCGTCAATACCTTTGAGTTGCAGGGCGACCTCGGTTTCGACCTCTCGTCGAAACGGTATAAGCAGCTTCTGCGTATACATACCGTCTGTGGTAAACCGCTGGATTCGTCGTAGACGGTAACGAAACAGGCGTGTATCGCCGTTGTAGTGTCGTGTTGGGTCGTCAAGGCGATTCGGAAGGGTAGACGCGAAATCTTTTAGGTACTTCGCCGTGTCAGCGACGAGGATCGTGCCATCCGCCAACGCTGCGATCCGAAACGGTGCGATAAATTGCCCGCCCCTGTCGCCATACTCACCGAAAGTGCGTAAGAATTCTCCATCGGTACTATACTTCAGCACTCGATGTCCTTTTTCGTCAACGACGTAGAGATTTCCCTGTCTATCCGCTGTTATATCTACCGGATGTACGAGGCGGCCTGTGCCGGGTTGTGCAAGTGTGTAGTGTGCAACCGGTTCACCTTCTGGATTGAGTCTGTAGATCGTTCTGCCATCACAGACGTAGAGGTTTCCGTTTGTATCTACTGTTAAAAGAAATTCACGTTTTGTGTCGCCTTGTGGGATAATGAGTGCGTAATTACCATCGGCATCCAAACCCGGTGAAGCGGCTTCAAGGGGTGCGATCCGCTGACTGAAATCTTGGATCGGGTAACTTGCGACAAACGCGCCTTGTGCGTCAAATTTGTGGATGCATGGACCGTAGTTAAAAACTTTCGGATCAACGTTTAAGTCAGAAACCTGAACGAACATCCAATCCATGACATAGATGCTATTATCTACGCCGACAGCAACAACTGTTGGATTAATAAACCGAAAAGTGCTGTCTGTCTGCATCTGGATGTCAAATAAGAAGCCCCCGGTCTCACTGAATTTTTGGATTCGGAAGTTATCTGTATCCGTTATGTAGATAGCACCATCGGGTCCGAACGCCATAAACACGTTTTCTGCGAATTGTGCTTCACCTTCACCTTTCCCGCCGAATTCGTTAACAAATCTGAACTCCGGCGCGGCATTTAAATGCATCGGAATTAGGAAGAGAAGACAAAGCGTTATGTTTTTTAGGTTAGCCATCTGCTGTGTTTTTAGAGGGATAATTGATTTTTTTCAAGTGTGACGTGTTCCGGTATCGGTGCTACGGACTTTTTTCGGATATTGTCCAAAACGCCGTTAATAAATTTTGGGGAATCTGGAGTGCTGTAAGATTTGGCAATCTCAACAGCCTCATTGATTGAGGTCGCTGGATCTATGTCATTTACATAGAGGATTTCGTAAGTTGCGCACCGCAAGATCGAGAGATCAACGACAGGCATCCGGTGGAGTCTCCAATTTTGGGAGGCGTTCTGAAGTAAATCATCAATCACCGTTAAATGTGCAGCCGTGCCTTCGACGAGTTGTGTTGTGAACGGACGGAGTTCTCCAGATGTCCCCTGACTCCGCCAAAACTGGTCTATGACATCCGACACAGGTGTGGTGGTAAGTTGAATCTGATAGAGTATTTGTACCGCTGCAATACGCGATTGTCTACGCGGAGACATCATAGTTTCTTATCTCCCGATTTTCCCGTGCTAACACGTGGGGGTTAATTCATTAAATATGCTACCTTGTATTATACAAGGTTTCAGGTAATATGTCAAACGAAAATGCTGAAAGCGGGTGTTAGGCATTAACTGTCAGTCCTTAGTAT
>RKRO01000226.1 GCA_007571355.1 Candidatus Poribacteria bacterium
AATCAGAGTAGCACACATCTTTGCCGTTGTGATTACCCCTCCAGTATGTTCAAGCATAGAAACGCGAACGTTAAGTCGAAACACTTAGATCGTCGCGATCTAGCAACTTACACGAATTGTACCCAATAAAAAAATATGGCTCATGTAAAGACTGCGTGCGAATGGACATGTCAACTCCTTGTGGTGACTGCCTTCGGACGAAACGAGCGCACTTACTTTTTACATGAGTGGAATTAGGGAAGATATCTGATAGTTGGTTTACGAGTTTAGGCGATAGGTTCTGATCGAATAGGAGTTTCATTCGCGTAGATAACTATCTGTGCTTTCTCTCTGTCCGCCGCGTATGCCAAGCATGCCCGGATGTCGATTTCAGTTAAATATAGGAAATCGTCAAGAATTTCTGCGACTGTCATGCCTGAAGCAAGATATTCAAGAACATCGTAAACTGTGATTCGCATTCCCCGGATGCACGGCTTTCCACTGCGTTTACCGGGTTCAATGGTAATAATGTCTTTGTAGTCCATCTTCAACGCCTTTACTTTGGTAGCCGAGCAGATACTGTTGCCCGATCCCCAATCCGATGAGTCCGATGCCGAATTCTTGTGTGCCTGCCATCGTTTATTCTTTATGAATCAGATGCCTAAGCCTTCATCAATCTCGCGTTGATAGGTGTTAATGGATTCGTCTAACATCTGATCCATTTGGACGATTTGTCCTATAGCACCCGATTCAAGGATTGCGTAAGAGACCGCAACGGAGCGGGTGCCTTGGTAGGCATCCACTTCAACTTCTCTGTTTCCATCAATAACTTCAGCGAATTCACCATATTCAATGGCAATATTTTTCGCGTCCCCTTGTGTAAACGTGTAGTTCCACAATCGGTCTCCATCGAAAAGGGCTGCTGTGACAGCGTCTAAGCGAAAGTCTGGAACGAGGTCAAGGATTCGCTGGTCGTCGATTGTTCCGTGTCCATCAATATTGAGGGTAATATTCCCGCCGCTTCGGTCGCCGGGGAGTTTCATAGAGCCTTGGGATCCGTGAATTTGGCGGAGCCATGTGCCTTGTCCCCACGCTGCGTGGTCCTCGATGTATTGTGCGACGGCTCCATTTTTGAAAGTGAGTGTTGCGTAAGCGGCATCCTCAGCGGTTGCTTCAAATTCAGCGGGCATCTCTCGCTGCCATTTGGTATAAACACCGGCAGGATTAGAGCCGGATTCCCCGGTCACTGCGGCAGAATTATGTCGGATGGGTTCATGGAGTCGTGTTTGGGCGTAGACGGTATCAATTTCACCGAGAAGATACTCCATCATGTCGGCATAGTGAACGCCGACATCGAGGAGTACCCCGCTCTGATCTTTTTGATGGCGCCAGACAGAGATAAGCATGCGGTTGCTGCCTCCAATGGCATGATGGATAAGGAAGCGAGGTGTCCCGATAACCTCCGCGTCAAGCAGTGCTTTGGCAAGTCTGTTAATAGGATCGCGTCGGTAGTTCTCAGCGACGCTGAGGATAGCATCAGATGCGTCAGCAGCACGACGGATCTGGTTGCATGCTCGAACCGTTAGGCCCATCGGTTTTTCGACCATAGTATGCCAGCCGCGTTCAAGCGTCTCAATAGCGACGGTATGATGATACGGTGGCGTAGTTGTTACATCCACAGCATCTACGCCGACTTCAGCGAGTTCTTCCAGACTTCCAACGACAGCGGGTTTTTCACCCAAACGTTCTTCGGCTTGTGTGGCAAGTGATTCAGCATTTGCCAGGACAGGATCGCATGCCGCAACGAGATGGAACCGTTGCCAACCTGCCTGATGGAGTTCAGCTAACCCATACATGTGGCGATGTCCCATCCCGCCACATCCGACGATCGCCAGTCTAATTTTGTCCATATTGTTCCTCTCGTTTATGACTATGCTTTTCTATGTTTTCTCTCTTGATTTCAGGACTGCTTCCAGCCGCTTAAGATCCTCTTGCATCTGTGTCTTGTTTTCACGGTAATATTGGGATCGGTTCAGGACTTTATTGGCATACTGTTGCCCCCTGCTGATTAGAGGCCCGTTTACCCGCACTCTGCCCGGCCCAACGTTGTAAGCCCCGAGTGCCAAGGTCAGATTACCTCTATATTTCTCTAAAAGCATCTTAAAATAAGTTAAACCGGCGTGCAAGTTTTTGTGTGGATCGAATCGTTCATCTATGTGTGAATCAAGTTTCGGTTTCCGTTTATCTTGGTACTGTGGGACCTTGAGTTCGAGATGGCGTGCGGTAGCGGGCATCATCTGCATCAATCCGGCAGCTCCATTCTTAGACACGGCATTCGGGTTAAAGTTGGATTCAGCGTGAATGATAGCGAGCATAAGTTGAATGTCAATATCGTATTCTGTGGCGATTTGGATGCTCAGATACGTCACCTCGGTCTGTTCTGGTTGCTGTGTTTCAGTTTCTGTTTTAGGGGGCGGTTTTTGCGTACTAGTCGTTGGTGTTCTCGGTTCGTCTTTCAGCCCCGGTTGTTGTGTCACAATCGCTGGCATTGGTATTCGAGCTATTGTGTTACCTTTCTGTTCTTGTGTGTTGATCTGAGTGCCTTCTGAAATGGGTTGTGTGTCTCCAAAAGACATCCCTATTGACACGAGATGTCTATATTCGAGGTTTTCCTGATTGAGGTAGGTGTAATGGAATTCTTTTTCTAATTGGCTGAGTGAGAATCCTACACGCCATGATTGGAAGGGGCGTTCATCGTTCAGTGTGAATGTTGAGCCGACGTGTGCAGAGATTGCTTTGTTTCCGATTTCTATGCTTGTGCCGAAATAAGAGGGATCGATGTCGAATCGGTTGTGCCATCGGATGATTGGATGCGGTGTAAAGACTGTCCCGATAGTAATCTGCTGGTTGAAGGTTTGTAAAATCTGTCCATCTGTGTGTCGGATGGTTACACCGGCAACATCTCGTAGTCGCATCCCGAAAGCCAGTTGAGCGTTAAGTTCTGTGAGTAGACCGACATCGTAGTTTGGTGCCCAGAGGCTTCCATAGTAAGGTGCGCGGCTGAATCCTGTGCTTGCCCCGATTTTCAGGGATCCGAGTTTTCTGGCATAGGAGAAGAGTGCTTGATTATTTCCGAGTTTAAAGCTACCGATTGGGTTTGCGGCATGATTAAGGAGGAACCGATCACCGGCGTTTAGATCAATGAAATTGATACCGAATGTGCCGATAGACCGGAGGGGATAAGCGAGGGAGACGGCCCCTTGAGATAGGTCGTAGATCAGGTTCCCGCGTTGTAGGGTGGCGAGCCCCGCCGGATTCCAGAGCGGGCTGGTTGCGTCGTCTGCACTACCTATAAATGCGCCGCCTAACCCGATGCCACGTGTGCCGACTTCCGGTCTCAGGTTAAGCGGGTCTGATAATGTGTTTTTTTGACCGAGAAAATACGAGAACAAGAGAAAAGCAGTGGCTACGAGTAGCAGACCCCGTTTACGGTATGGTAATGTACTTAGTTGGATTTTCACTTCTGCCTTTGTACCTAATTTCAAAATGCAAGTGGGGTCCGGTTGATATTCCAGTGTTGCCTGACAAACCGATGACCTTTCCTTGGCTTACAATTTGCCCGACTTTTACCCGGATGCGCGACAAATGTCCATACCATGTGGTAAAGTTATCTTCGTGTTCTATAACGACGATTTTCCCGTAGCCGCCTTTCCGTCCGGCGAAGATAATTCTGCCGCCTTTGGAAGCGTAAACGCTTGTACCTGTGGCGGCGCGGAAGTCAATACCGGCATGGTGCTGGTAGCGCCCGGTTACGGGGTGGGGTCGGTAGCCGTACTTTGATGTGACGACCAAACGGCCCCTGAGCGGCTTTCCGAAATCGGGGCCAGGTTCGCTAATCCGTATCATTTTGCCAACCTGGAGGCTGCGCGGCGAGGAGATACCGTTAATCCTCTGAAGATCGCGCCATTCAATGTTATGGCGGCGACCGATACTAAAGAGGGTATCTCCGGGTTGAATCTTATACCAGATATCTTCAAATGTGAGGGATTCTCCGGGGATACGCAGCATCCTCCCAGTCCGTATGCGGTGTGCTGATTTAATACTATTCGCTTGGATAATCGATTTGAGGGGTACTTCGTACTTCTGAGCGATTTCCGATAATGTTTCACCTTTCTGAACCAGATGTTGTTGAACACCAGCAGGGAGTGCTGTTCCGAAAAGTGCCACTACAAACAAAACAACTATAAGAATGTGAATTAACCTTCTCTTCATTTGGTACCCTGATAAAACAAAGTAGATACAAATCCTGTCGAAATCTGAGCAGTGCAGATATTGCTCGCGTATACAGAATCTGCTGTTATAACTAATTTCTAACGGTCAGTAAGACATTTTTTGTGTCTGTAAAAATTTGTGTATCGGTTTCAATTCCGGAAGACCCGACTGAAACAACTTCACTTATCACAGTCACAACAAGTTGAATAACTTCGACTTGGACATTTTCCCCATCAAGTGTTTGTGGTGCTGTCCACGTAACAGGATTTTCACTGTGGGCAGAAAGTGTGCCGAGTTGCGTAATGTTCAACCAGTTCAACGTGACCCTGGTGCCTCTAACCTGTTTGACTGAAGCCGTCAGTTCTACCATCTCACCGGGTTGTACGATTTTCTTGGTAACGGTAACTTTTACGTCAAGATCGGACACCTGTTTTGGTGCCGCTACATCTGGAGTTTGTGTAAGTTCAACAACATCGTCTGTGGCTTCACTATCTTCTGCTGTCGTGATATCTTCTGAGACAGGATTTTTTAG
Organism: Candidatus Poribacteria bacterium; assembly: GCA_007571355.1. Taxonomy (GTDB): domain Bacteria; phylum Poribacteria; class WGA-4E; order WGA-4E; family WGA-3G; genus WGA-3G. The sequence goes on from RKRO01000226.1 coordinate 4,784, forward strand.
ATTGCTACCGCCGCAGCCTGCTAAACTTAGGACAAGACCTGTTAGGAGAATGCAAACACCTATTGGAGACATGTAGAAAAATATATCAATTCGATAGCGAGATACTCTCATGTCACTGTCCTCTCTTAATATTCGGATCGTGTGAAGGCGAATAAATTTGCTGTTTTTACCAACCCATGGACTTTTGAACTGAAATGCGTAGGTCTTCCGTGTTTTTTTATCGTAAAGCCCATCATTATGGAAATACATTACGTCGAAGCGAGGCCCATCTGGTTCCCCTGATAAGGGGGAGGTTGGCTTCATAAAAATGTGCATTTATTTTTGGATTCTACTATAATAAGGAAAACCGAACGAGTTCGCGAGTTATACCCTAATCGTTCAAGTCACGATACATCTTGGTTTATAAGCAAATAACGAATAATGAAGAGAGTCAGTTACAAAAATAGACGGTTTAGCAGTAAATAAAGCGTTAGGCTGGGCGGTTAAACCCAGCCTAGATTTTGTTTAATTTCCAGCGTTTTCTAACTCTTGACGCAGGAAAGCCATAATATCGGCGACCTCTTGGTCGCTGAGGATGTCAGGTGCATAGAACGGCATGAGCGAACCGCCGCCTCGGATTTTAGTTGCCCAACGCTGAAGTGTTGCGTCGATATTACGAGGTGGTCTGGATCGGATGAGTTGAGGTCCGATTCCGGCTTTATATGGTGTTGGGTGGCAGACGACGCATGCGCGCCCAAAGAGTTGCCATCCGTTTTCTGCGTCGCCGCTCATGGCAGCGAGTTTTTCGCCGGCGGCCTTTTTGGCATCGTCATCTAACATCGCGATTTCAAATTGAGGCCCCTTGTTATCCCCGGAGATCGCTTTGAAATAAGCCATGAGAGCTTCGGCATGTTCTTCAGGTATAGCGGTTGGATCAACTTCGGTGCTTGGTATTCGCTGTAAAAAGTGCTGGTAGCAGAAACCGCCGCCGCCCGCTGCGCGTTCAAAGATGTCGGCTGATATCATTCCGCCTTTTGCTTCTCCGCGGTGCGGGACACCGACCATGCTATGTCCAGCACGAATGACCCCGTCTGGGTTTGCTGTATCGTCAAAATCTGCATGGCAATTTGCGCAGGTAAGCCCAGTGGCGTATCCTTTTATTTTTCCTGGTTTGATTGTTCCTTTAAAAGTTGGATCGTGAAAAAGTTCGCGCCCCAGTTGTGCTTTGTCTGACATTTGTGCTTGTGTAAAAAAGATGAATGCCGTGAGCAAAGCACCCCATAGGGCAAACGAAACGAATTTACGCATCATAAACCCCCTATTGATGATGTAGACTCTAAGTATTTTATCAAATAATTCAAGTTATTGTCAATAAAAAATCGCAGGACTTACGCAAATGGCGCAAATATTGGACATTTAGGCGCAAAGCGCAATAATTTGCGTGTTTTTTAACGCCTAAATCCGCTATAAGAAACACCACAAGCCCCCCACCCTATCCTCTTATCGCGGGCGTAGGGAATTGCTTAGACTGATTCCAACAAGGCAATATAGGGTAGATTCCGATATTGTTGTGCGTAATCAAGTCCGTAGCCTACGACGAAAGCATCTGGAACCTCAAAGCCGATGTAGTCAATAGTGACGGGGACTCGACGTTGCGAAGGCTTGTCTAGCAGTGTACAGACCTTAACAGTTTTCGGGTTCAGCGGCGATAGGTGTTCATAGAGAAAATCCAAAGTCTGTCCTGTATCAACAATATCCTCAATGATAAGGATATGTCGCTGTTTGAGATAGTTGCTGCCGCCGCGAATAAGCTCAACAGTTGCTGGTTGTGTGCTGTTGTGATAACTTGTGAGTTGCACGAATTCAAAGCGTATCTGTACTTCTCTACCGGGAGTTTCAAGTTGTGCGTCAAAGATAGCACGAGAGAGATCAGCGAAAAATAGCACACTTCCTCTCAGGACACCGAGGAGTACTAACTCTTGATTTTCATAATCGGCAGCAATCTGTGTGCCGAGTTCGCGAATGCGTTTCTGTAAGCAGGATTCAGAAATGAGAACGGATTTAGGAGTCGGTTTCGTCGCTGCTGGCATAACTTAGGTAGAGATAGTGCTGCGTGTGAGGTTCTATCTTGAAGGATTCACAGGTTGTATGGCCGACGATCCACAAGATCACATCGCCACAAACAAGGAGCGGAATGTTATCGCGTGCTTGCTGAGGCACCTTGGCATCTATCAAAAAGTCCTTAATTTTTTTTGTCCCCTGCATACCGTAAGGCTGAAATCGATCGCCTTTTCGCCGATTACGCATCGTGAGCGGAATTACTTCTGAGGACGGTTCTGCGAATGCTTTCCTTAACTTTTGATAATCAAATATCGCTTCAAATTTGCCATCAGGTAGTGTGGGCGTTCCGCCCGACTTAACGTCACCCAATTCTGCGGTAATTTCTGCGTTTAAAACCGCCATAAACGTTTTTCCAACAGTGGTGATTGGATAGGAGAAACTATCTATCTCAATGGGTTTTCGATCGAAGATGAGCCGTTGATAGGCTCGCCGAAATCGTAAACCGTTCGGAAGTAGCAGTACAGCATTAGGTGCATCCCCTTCAATAAGATTTAGCATCGCGGCACAGTGTGCAAAATAGAGGTCGCTCACTGCACCTAACATTTTAGAGACGCTTTGCCGGAGGATTCGTCTCTGCAGTGCGATGTGATACTGGCAGAATTTTTCCCTATCCAGTGCAATAATCTCTTGTGAATCTTGTATTTGGCACGTTTCAAATGCTGTGCGAGCGGTTGTATCAAGGTATTCCGATTCAGTGCCTAATACATCGGCGGTGCGGATTAATGCGGTTTTGATATTCGGATTATAATGGTTCTCAAGCCTGGGTATCAATTCGTGGCGGATGCGATTACGAAGATAGCGTGTATCTGTGTTGGTTGCATCCTGCCGCGGGACGATGCCCATGGATGTTAGGAACGCTTCGATCTTTTGGCGTGTAAATCCTATAAGGGGTCTAATAAATTTCGTGTCCCTGACGGGACTGATGCCTTTTAATCCGTCGGTTCCACTGCCGCGGAGGAGGTTTATCAAAACCGTCTCTGCAATGTCGTCCTGATGGTGTCCTAAGGCGACTTTAGTGGCACTCACTTCTGTACAAACAGATTCGTAAAATTGATAGCGCGCTTTCCGACCCGCTGCCTCTACAGAGAGTTTCCACTCTTCTACTAAACGCTGCACTTCTGCACGTTGAATCGTGCAAGGCATCTCCAAACGTGCTGCGTGGTGTTGAACAAATTCTGCATCTGCATCTGCATCTGGACGGAGGCAGTGATTTAGATGCACAATGTGAAGTTTGCAGTTGAGTTGTGTGCGTAAAGCGTGCAGCCCGTACAGAAGCGCGAGCGAATCCGCGCCGCCTGAAACCGCAACAAGCACAACTTCACCATCCTCGATCATCTTGTGCTGCACAATAAAGCGGTGCATCTGTCGCACAAAGTCGGTTGTCATGAGGAATGCCTTAAGAGGGCAATGCCGGTGCGGAGAGTCGAACTCCGGACAGCACGATTATGAGTCGTGTGCTCTAAACCACTGAGCTACACCGGCCCTTTTCTTAGGTGAGATTTCGAATCTGTCCTAAAGCCTATATTAAATATAACACATATTACAGAAAAAGTCAAATGTTTTTCTGAAACGGTCTAACTATGTATCTGCCCTAAGGGCATCAATAGGTGAAAGCCGTGCCGCGCGCATTGCAGGATAGAGTCCAAAACCCACACCCATCACCAGGGAAAAGAATACCGAACCTAGCATCCACGATATGGATACAACCACTGGCCACTTCGGGACAATAGGTACAATCTTCACTGCCAACAGTGCCATCCCGTATGCTGCGAAATAGCCGAAACCGATGCCGAGCAGCCCGCCACAAAGACATAGACAAACCGATTCAGTAAGAAATTGCCAGAAAATGTGTATCCGTTTGGCACCTACGGATTTGCGTAAGCCTATCTCCCGTGTCTTTTCACCTACGGAAACGAGGCATATATTCATGATACTGATACCGCTGACGAACAACGAAAAACCTGCAATGCTGCCCAGCGCAATTTTTATTACTTTTTCAATATGCTCCATGCGTTTAACTGTGGCTACCGCTGTCCAATGATAAATGAAATCATCAGTATTGCGGTGCCTTTTGCGAATTATATTGCGCGCGGTTTCTATGACACGTGCCATATTTGCTCCGCCTTCGGTGAATACTGTAAGCCTCTCAATATAGTCATCGCCTGAAATTCGTTGTTGGTAGGTAGTTAGCGGGATGCAGACGACATCATCAAGCGACCAACCGGTACGGAGTGTCCGCCCACGCGGTGCCATGACCCCGATGACGCGACAACGGACTGCATTCCGCCAATAATATCGTATCTTTATTTCTTGTCCGAGTGGTGGGTCTTCCCCAAACAGATCAATAGCGACTTGTGCTCCCAAGACACAGACCTGTGTTGCAGTCGCAATATCGTTTTCAGAGATGAATCTGCCAGAGTGAACTTTCCATTGCATGCCATCAGCGTATTGTTCTGTCACACCTTCGAGAATTGAACGTGCTTCCCTACCGTGAGAACTTATAAAGAGGAGGTTCCATCTCTCATTTTTTGGTAACACGAAGAGGACTTTTGGACACTGCTCTTCAATCGCAAGCGCATCGCCAAGGTTGTAGCGTTCTTTTGTCCATAGCCACCTGCCATAGCGATTTATCCGATAACGAATTGTGAATTGAAACTGGTTTGGTCCTCCCATTCTCTGAAGATCGTCTGCGATAAGCTGGTTCGCGCCGTCTCCAATTGCTATCATGCACAAGACACTCGCGATACCAATAAGGATACCGAGGATAGACAACCCGGCGCGGAGTCTGTTTTGAATAATGTGATTGACACCCGAGGTAATTGCATCACGGAGTTTCATGGGAATAAATGGTTCGTTTATCAATGCGGCTGGTAAACATGACCGGTAGGGACCATTCTCGGAATGATACGAGATATGGGATTCCGCCAGCTTTACGTACTTGTGCTGCTTTTTCTTTCCAAGCGTCAGGGTTACTGCTGCTAAAGGGATGTGCTGTTTTGGACATAAGAAACATAAGCCGCAAATGGTCATCTCCGTTTCGGAGTTTGGGATCAAGCTCTACAAGAAGAACGGCGTTTTGAGGCAGCTGCGTCTCTGCATAAGTCGCAATCTCCGCCAATGTTCGGGTACTTCTGTTCTGTGATGTTACCCGCCATGCGTCAAGTATCGTTTTGGTTCCGAGGGCAATCAGGGCTACGGACAGAATAACCGTAGCCATCTGAAAATATACCTGCTTCCGGTGCCACATCCATGACATGCCTCTACTCAGAGCCTCACTAAAGAGCAGCAAAAAGGCGGGCATGCCAATAAGTGTTGCTGAAGGGGTTTTCGTTACTGCCAAGAGGTGTGGGATTAGCACTCCGAAGCCCCACGCGTAAATGAGTGTTATCCGAATGTTCTCCTCAGAAAACAACTTCCAAAGTAAAGCCAGCGCAGCTATTCCCATTGGAACAAAAAAAATACCATAGAGCATCGGACTGTAAACAGAGATGACTTTGTACCATGGGGCACCCCATGTTTCAATGCTTGTTGTCAGGTGAAGCCATATATAGAGATGTTCGTGCTGAAATTCAGTAGGGAACCGCACCGCTGTCCAAAGTGTCCACGGCAACGCTGTTAGCAGAAATATACCTATTAATCCCAGGACGTGACGACCGCGAATGCGGGTGTCTTCGCGCTTTCCCATTCCAAGGGTAGGTGCCATCCACGCTGTTACAACTAAGCCTGTCACAATCAAGGCGAGATACGATTTGCTGAGGAAGGCACACCCTTGCCCAAACCCTGCCAGACCGACATCCCCCCATTTTCCTGTACGCAATGCCCGCACGAGAAAATAGATTGAAAACTCTGTCCAAAACAGGAGTGAGATGTCAATAGCATCACTGAATTGGTACCCGTGTATTAACCGCATCAAAAACGGGGAGAACGCCTGAATCGTAGCCGCGATAAGACCTGATCGCCGGCTGAGAAGTTCTTTGCCGATGAGATACGTTAGCCAGACGGCTGCAGTACTGAGAAGCAACGATGGTAACCGTAATGCCCAAGTGTTAACCCCGAACACCCAATAGGATCCCGCGATCTGCCACAATCCAAGAATTGGCTTGTGCAACCAGACATGGTTAGCACCCCACTCGAAGGCAAAGGTTGGTAGATAGGGAGCATCAATCAGGGTTGGTGTGAGCGGATGCTTAAGCAGATTCTTTGCAACAAGCGCGTGGCAACATTCATCTATAGATCCGAGGGAGGTGTGCCCTAAATGACGTAGCTTCAGGAGCGCGGATGACAAAATTATCGCTAACATTAACCAATTACAGTGTGCTTGTTTTATATTGTGCCGATATGAGACAATCCGGTTAAGTATCATGTTGGGTATACTAAAGGTAAGGGGTCATGTCCCACAAATAGATGACTCCATCAAACCCCCCGCTCGCAAGCAGGCGACTATCTGGTGAGAAGGCGAGAGATTCAACATCGCTTTTATGCCCTGACAACTCAACGATAAGTTCCCGAGTTTCTACATCCCAGACCTGAATCCGCTGCTCGGGCCACGTTCCGCCGACAACGAGTCGGCTGCCGTCGGGTGAAAAGGCAAGGGATTCAAAGCTGACCGTATCAAGCGTAGTAATGGGTTGCCACGTCTTTGTACGCCACAAGGTAACAGTTTTGTTGTTTGCACCTGTCGCGAGGCACTTTCCATCGGGTGAAAACGCGATCCCTCTGACCATCCCAGAACTTTCAAAGGTCGCAATATTTTCGCCTGTAGCAACTTCCCACACCCTTGTAGTTCTGTCAACAGGACTATCGCCATGAGAAAAAAAAGAGGTTGTGCCATCTGCATGTGTTCGCTTTTCCCAGTTGTCACCACCGCCACTGACCAAGAGGGTTCCGTCAGGTGAGAACGCGAGGGATAGGATGCGCCCTATATGCCCCGATAGGGTTTGAAAGCATCGCTGTGTCTCTACATGCCAAAGTTTGACCGTTTTATCCCTACCACCTGTCGCTAAGCACATACCATCCGGTGACATCGCGACGGTATCAACATGCGCGCTATGCGTGAAACTAGCGCGCTTTTCCTCATCCCATAATTCAACGGTATCATATTCTGGATAAGGGGTACCACTCAACCCCAGACAATGCCCTTCTGGAGAAAATACAAGGGTCCGTGCCGATCCCTCAGCCCCCTTAAACTCCTTGATATTTTTGCCAGTGTTGACATCCCACAATGTAAGTGAAGTGTCCGCCATTTTAAGTCCTGCAAGGTATTTTCCATCCGGTGAAAATCGAACCCTCCGGCCCCAGCCATCCTCATCATGATCTATAGAAAGGCTTCTTTTTCTCCATTTCTCCGCGTGAATAGCATGCGGTATCAGGCTGCCGTCTACAACACACAATACCCTGACGGTGTCGTCCGCATAGTAGATTGCCATAGATGTCCCATTCGGAGAAAATACAACAGCGTCAATCTGTTTTTCGTGGGTAACACACCAAAGTTGATCCCCAGTATCAACGTCCCAGAGTGTTGTACACAAATCTGTACGCTGACCAGCGGTCGCAAAATACTTTCCATCCGGGGAAAAAGCGATGTCTCTTATGCCGCCTCTGTTGAAAGTCTCAACATGCCCTGAGTCGAATGTTACAGATTTCTCTTGTTTTTCATGTGTGAAAGTCCAGCGGATTTCTTCTGTGTCAATATGCCAGAGTGTCGCAGTCGCGTCGTTGCTACTGATCGCTAAAAGCGTGCCATCCGGTGAGAAAGCTGTTGATGTCACAGAGTCTTGATGCGTAATGGTAAAACAGGCGGTTCCGGTCTCAACATCCCAGAGTGTTGCGGTCGCGTCCCTACTGCCGGTAGCAATAAATTTACCATTGGGTGAAAATGCAATTGAATTGATATAATCTTTATGGATGTAGGTGGCAAGTGCTGTCGCTGTATTGATGTCCCATAAGGTTATTTTACCGTCCCAATCGCCGGTAACAATTCGGGTGCCATCAGGCGAAAAAACAATTTTTGAGAGGAGGCCGGTACTTTCAACAGCCATTAACGACACAAAATCTTCGGTGTGGGCATCATAGAACCATACACCAAGGCGGGATGCTATGGCAATCAGATTTTCGTCTGGTGATATAGTGACATCAGAAATACCGCCTCTTTCAAATCGTGCAACCGCGCCAGGCGGTAAACAGACAGTATTCTCTTGCGGATAATTAGCCACAAAAATTTCGGATAACTTATCAGACATAGCCATAACACACCTGATTAAATAGCAAATAATCCAAGTTGTCATCTGTTAGATAGCAACTTGTGTTAGATAGCAACTTGGAGAGATGAAGGTCACACTTAATATAACGTGAGTTCAATGCTCGTTTGGAACGTGCGATAATGCCGCTCACATTTGGGCGAGTATACCGCAAAATCGCACGACTACAAAACCTACCCTCAACTCAAGGTTGACGAAGCACTAACTTCCCGAGTAGCATGAACCGGGACCAACATCGCAACTATAGCTGCCCCGCTCACATATTGTACCACAGGGACAAGAATTAGTATCCCGAGCCTTGCACCCGCAATTTTTTTTATTATTACCGCAAGTATCATGACTCGCCAGGGCAGTTAGCGTATTCACAGGAACAACTTGAAGAAGAGCTGGTAATACTCTCTTCTTTGGCACAACATCCCTTGGATTCACTCGATATGCTATCCGAAGCAGCACCTTGCTCTGCACCGCTACAACAACTCGATGCGACCGCTGGTGTAGGAACAAACATATTCACGGCAAACGTGCCCGCAAAAACCAAACCGCCGGTCAGAAGTAAGACGATTACGACTCGACCTACAATGCTTTTCGTATTGAAAAGAACTTTCATTTTTTCTCCTTATAGAATAGAAATAAATGTAACGTGAGTTCGGAATAAAATTTTTGGTTGCTCAATGCTCGGAGATTCACCCTTAATTTTTTATCAAACTCACATTCACATGTAACATGTTAAATTGATCTACCCAGTTTCACAGAACATAATGTGGTTAGCATTCAGGGAAGAAAAAACACAAAGCGTTCAAGAAGATTGCAGGGGGGGGATTTGAACCCCCGTCCTCCGGGTTATGAGCCCGACGAGCTACCTGGCTGCTCTACCCTGCGGCAAGGATTAGTATCCTAAATCATGGTCGAGGAGGGACTTGAAACCTCACACCGTTTTACGGGCGACGGATTTTAAGTCCGTTGTGTCTACCGATTCCACCACTCGACCCCACTAATAGTAATAGTATACTCTATTTTGGGGTGTTTGTCAACTTTTTTTGACGTTATTTTCAAAAAAAACGATGATTTTTCTTAGCACTTGACTTTTTTTAGGGAATCGCATATCATGGCAGTATTATGAAAAATGTTAAACTTGCATCAGGACACGAAACGCCAATACTGGGTTTGGGAACTTGGCAGCTCAAAGGCGGGCAGTGTGAACGCATTGTCAAAGCGGCTATCGGGTTGGGTTATACCCACATTGACACAGCATGGATGTACCAAAACCAGCGCGAGATTGGGAGAGCCCTTCGCGACGTTCACATTGACCGCGAAGATATTTTTCTGACCACTAAAATTTGGCACACCCATCTCAAGTATGCTGAGGTCCTCGCTCAATTTGCGGAGTGCCTCAGCGATTTGCAAATGGATTATGTAGATCTGTTGTTGATTCACCACCCGAGCGGCTCTGTTCCGGTTGTTGAAACTTTTGATGCCTTCCAAAAACTGTACGACGCGGGGCAGGTGAAAAGCATCGGTATCAGTAACTTTAACATCGATCAGGTTGCGGCGGCATGTCAGGTCTCAGGACTTCCGATTTGCACGAATCAGGTAGAATATAATGTTCGTAGGAACCGGTCAGAACTGCGCGATTATTGCAGTGGACGCGGTATCGTCATGACGGCGCATCGCCCGCTCGCCGTTGGGAATCTTGCCAATGATAGGGTGTTAAGTGAAATCGGTGAGACTCACGGGAAAACCGCAGCGCAGGTAGCACTCCGTTGGCTCATACAGCAAGACATTATCACAATCCCGAAGTCGGGTTCAGTCCCGCATTTACGGGAGAATTTGGATGTCTTCGAGTGGGAGTTGACCGACGCAGAGATGCAGACACTTGATACCGAATCGTAGTTCGTAATGAAAAGGAGAGCGGATTCGAGAAAGGGACGTTAAATTTCAAATCCGCGTTATTTAACCGCAAGGTATAATTAAAAAATGAAATTTGGACTGTTTTATGAGCATCAGATTCCACGCCCGTGGTATGCAGGTGCAGAGCATAAGTTATTTCAAGATGCGTTGGCGCAGGTAGAATTCGCTGACAAACTTGGTTTCGACTATATTTGGGAGGTTGAACATCATTTCCTTGAGGAGTATTCGCACTCTTCTGCGCCGGAGGTATTTCTTGCGGCTTGTAGCCAACGGACGGTGCAGATTCGGTTGGGGCATGGGATCGTATTGATGCCGCCAGCGTACAATCATCCTGCACGTGTTGCGGAGCGGATTGCGACGCTTGATCTCGTATCAAATGGGCGTGTAGAGTGGGGAACGGGAGAGTCTGCTTCACACATAGAGTTGGGTGGGTTCAACGTTGATCCGAAGCATAAACGTGAGATGTGGGCGGAATGTACGCGTGAGACGGCAAAAATGATGACGCAATCGCCGTATGCTGGGTACGAGGGTCAGTACTTTTCGATGCCGCCGCGGAATGTTGTGCCGAAACCGTTGCAGGCACCGCATCCCCCCCCGTGGGTGGCATGTTCGAGTCGTGATAGCCTTCGCTATGCGGCGCGGTATGGGCTTGGGGCGTTGACGTTCGCGTTTGTCGATGCAAATGAAGCCAAATTTTGGGTGGAAGAGTATTACGAGATTTTTGAGAAAGAATGCGAACCACTGACGCAGCGAGTCAACCCTAACATCGCCATGGTCTCAGGGTTTTCCTGTCATAATGATGAGGCGACTGCCGTCGCTCGTGGATTAGACGGGTTCCGTTTCTTCCGGTTTGCGCTGGCACACTATTATCACGGCGGTTCACAGATACCTGGACAGACGGATATTTGGCAGCTGTATAGAGAGACGACGCAGGAACCGTCTGAAGGTAGAGCCGGTATCGGAACGCCGGATCAGGTGCGCGAACATTTAGCGGTGATGGAAGATGCTGGGGTGGATCAGGTCGTTTTCATTCAGCAGGCTGGTGCGAACCGTCATGAAGATATAATGGAGTCGTTAGCGTTATTTGCGGAAAAGGTACTACCGGATTTCAAGGCGCGGGACGTTACACAGGTTGAAAGCAAAAATAAACGACTCGCTGAAGCGATTGCAAGAGCGGAGGAACGAAAACCAGCGTTGACGGCTATCAAAGATGTACCGGTTGTGGATGCTTATCCGGTACTCAAACGGAAGTTAGAAGAGAAAGCAGAAAAGAGCGGTGCACCTGAAATCAGTGATGACGGAGAGAAATTTCTGTTGTCGATAGAGGGTGGAAAACGTCCTGAGAAGAATCCATAGGCACCGGGGCGTTTGCCAAGTGTGCTTAGGTGGGAGTCAAATGAAAAACGTATTGGTCATTGATGACGATGAGAAAATTTGTTGGGCCTTCGAGCAATTCCTTGAAAGTGAAGCGTATGCGCCGAATGTTGCCAACAGCGCCGAGGAGGGTTTACGCCGTATCGATGCTGATAAGCCGGATGTCGTTCTGCTTGATGTGAATTTGCCTGGGATGAGTGGGTTGGAGGCGTTAGAAGAGATTAAAACTCGCTATCCATGGATAATTGTGGTTATTATCACGGCTTATGATGATGTAGAGACAACAATAGAAGCGATGCGTTTGCAGGCGTTCGATTTCGTTCCGAAACCAATTGATCTGGACGTTGTGAAGGGTGTGCTGGAGCGTGCGTTCCGAACACAATCTGTTCGCAGCTCGTTGACTGTAGAGGCAACGGGCGAATCGTCGGCTGCACAGGGCGGCCCCCGACTGGTCGGCAAAAGCAGCCAGATGCGCGAGATCTACAAACTCATCGGGATTATGGCGAGCAATACGATGACTGTGTTGATTGAGGGTGAGACGGGGAGCGGCAAGGACCTCGTTGCGCGGGCTATTCATGTAGGAAGTGAACGCGAGGAGAAGCCGTTTATTCCCGTTGATTGTGGCGCGCTCCCTGATGACCTTTTGGAAAGCGAACTCTTCGGCTATGAAGCCGGGGCGTTCACCGGAGCAAAAGCCGAGGGGAAACCGGGGCGATTTGAGCTGGCAAATGGTGGCACACTTTTTCTTGATGAAGTTGGGAATATGACCCCGGTACTACAAATTAAGCTGCTCCGGGCTTTGCAGACACAAGAGATTGAGCGATTGGGCGGAACCCGTAGACTTCAAGTGGATGTCCGTGTGATCGCTGCCACAAATCAGGAACTGGGCGAAATGGTGAGGCGAGGACAGTTCCGCGAGGATCTCTATTACCGTTTCAAACGCATTGCAATCCACCTGCCGCCGTTACGGGAACGTCAGGAGGATATTCCGCTCCTTGTCACGCACTTCTTGCAACTGATTCAGGAGGAGTTGGGCAAACCGATTCGCGGGGTTTCTGCGGAAGGGATGAAGCTGCTGCAAGATTACCCATGGCCGGGGAATGTTCGAGAGTTAGAAAATTGTATCCGAAGTGCAGCAACGTTGTCTCGATCGGATGTAATTCTTCCAGATGATCTACCGCCAGAAATCAGGACCGGGCACACAGTAAATACTACCGATAGATCGCAATTGGAGATGACCCTTAAGTCTGTTTTACCAGACACGGTTCAGGCGGCTGTTTCCGAAGGGAAACGGGGCCTTTACGAAGATATCGTCATGCAATTGGATAAAGTGTTGATTGAACTAGTTTTAGATGAATTTTCGGGAAATCATAGCAAGGCTGCCGAATTGTTGGGCATGAGTCGAACTACCCTCGTGAAGAAGATTAAACAGAATAGCGGGATTGATGATAGTGCGTAAGCACGACAGGAGATAGGTATTATGGGTTCATGGATTCGGATTGCGCATCGTGGTGCATCTGGAAGTGCGCCGGAAAATACAGTTTCGGCGTTTAAGAAAGCACTTGAAATCGGTGTAGATGCTGTTGAACTCGACCTGCACGGGACGAAAGATGGCGAAATTGTAGCAATTCACGATGCGACGTTGAACAGAACGACGAACCTTAGTGGACTTGTTCGGGAAAAGACCGTTGCAGCAATCAAGATGGCGGATGCTGGTGGCTGGTTTCATCCTGACTTTGGCGGCGAACAGATTCAGGTAGATGCTACTACCGTTCGGACGGTTGCTCGGGAATTGGTGCCGACGCTTGCCGAGGCGTTGGAATGCATCTCTGGAGATGCGATCGCGGTTCTCGAAATTAAGGATCCGACTATCAGTGAAGCGGTTGTCAGAAAAATTCGTAACATGAACGCGCTTGATCGGGTGGTTATCATCTCTTTCCATATCCCTGTCTTGCGAGAAATCCGCGGCTTGGAGCCTCGTATTCCGACAGGGTGGCTCATTGGAAATCATAACAACAGTGTTTCACCTACTCACGTCTGTCAGCAATTGGGGGAATTAGGGTGCAATCTGCTGAATGTCTATCACGAGTTAATCACAACGGAATTTGCGTACGAAATCCGGCGGCGCGGCATTGCACTTTGGTGTTGGACTGTAGATGACCTTGATCGCATGCGTAAAATGGAGAGGATTGGGGTGCAAGGTATTACGTCTAATTACCCTGAACGCTTCGTTAGGGTTTAGTTTTGTTCCGCTGTTTTGCTCGCCAGAACGCGATCGCAATGTACGCGAAAATTGGATAAGACAATAGTGCTGTTGACCAAGCGATCCCCTCTAAGCCCCAATACTGCATGAGTAACCAATTGAGAAACGGATTCAGGATGAGTCTAATGAGGGTTGCAGTTACGACGGTACCGTGTGCCTGACGTGCAAGATGCGCACGGATGAGCAACCTGCTCATGAGCCGCGGAAGCATTCCCAACAGATAAATGCCAAGCAACGAAGCGATATGGAGCTGCCCCATCTCAGATAACTTGCCGTGTCCATACAAAATTGAGACGATGTTCTCCCGAAAAAGATAAAAACCTGTCAATAATGGTCCCATGAGTATCAGTAGCACAATAACACCTTGCCAGACACTTCGTTGTAGTTGCGTTCTGTGGGTGGATGATCCATTTTCGCCTTGTGCCTCAGATGAAAAAGCCTTTGCCCAATGCGAAAGTAGAACAGGGAGTGCGCCGCCTGTGAGTCTTTCAGGGATTGCGCACAAGCGGAGGGCGTAATCAAGTTTTGAGACGGAACTTGCTGCTAATGTGCTTGCCATTCCCCTATCGACAACCGGATTTAACCCATCGGCGATCGCCGCCCCCATCATGAGTAGACATTGGCGCAAAAATTGCTGGGTGTAAGGGGTGCTTTGTAAATCCAGTTTCAGGTGCCGCCCTTGCAGATTTAGGATAGCACAGCATCGCGGGAACAAAACAATCACTTGAAAAAGTTCGCCGAGAATCAACGCCAGCGGTATACTGAACCAAGTTAGAGATGACTTACATAGGTAGATAATCCCAATGACAAGTGCAGCACAAAGCCCTTGCACAATAATAGACACTTGAAATGCTTGATAGGTGTCTAATATCGCCTTGAGCATCCAGCGAGTTGATGCGATAATTGCGAAGCAGAGGAACCCGCACACGATACCAGTTGTCGTAGCAGGTGTGAGTCCGGTATCTGGTAAAAAGCGTTGAGAAATTGCCCACGAAATAGCAACAAGAAGGCAACAGAGCCCCGGTATTACTGTGATATAGCGGGAAAAAATGGATTGTACACAACGTTGTGCTTCAGTTTCCCCTTTTGCGCGGGCTTCGGCTAACAAGGGCACAAAGACAGAATAAGCGGAGGCGGCACTGAGCAGCTGAATAACGAATAGAGCGATCCCCCAATAATAGTAGATAAAATCCATCTCCGCTGGAGCCCCAAACCAATTGGCGAGAACGGTATAGATGAGAAGTGTGCCGGCATGTCCGATCAGACTCAGCGGTGTAACAACGAGGATATTTTTGAGGATAGAGGGGTCGGTTTGGGCGGCGTTATTCGGCATGCAATATTTGCGCGGTGTGCTTGGTGTAGACAGCGTTGTGGACCCAGTTTTCGTAGGTGTTCCAACACTGTTCGTTCTTTAACTTGTTAGTGGTGTTTCTTGATAGCAGCCCATGTGGTTGTGGGTTTGCCGGCGGGGATAGCCGGTAACTCCTCTTTCGCGTTTTCGTAATCCGCGTTCGTAGGTTGAAATGGTTCGCTTGCAACATCAAAATATCAAATAGAGTTTCAAGGTCAGGTGCTGTTTCTCGCGGTTGAATATGGACGGCGTTGGTGCTTTTTTTATCGTAAATCCGAAAATAAATGAACACTTTTATGAAGCCTCTCCCTTAGCAGGGGGAATCAGATGGGAACCGCTTCGATGTAATGTGTTTCAATAATTACGGACTTTACTATAAGTTGTCCGAACTTTAGTAATCGGAATTAGTCGTTTTGGACTTGCGAAAAGTTTAAGATTTGACGAAAAAAGCACAAAGGTGGTCTTCTATCTGAAGCATTGTTGGGTAGGGGCTGTCCT
>RKRO01000200.1 GCA_007571355.1 Candidatus Poribacteria bacterium
GACTAAAAAGCGCGTCGATCTGCTAAATGAAGTCAAAACGGCACCGAAAAAAGCAGTTACGGCTACCGGAACACTCACACCCTGCACAAGCGTTAGCACAATATAGAGCGGACTCCGTTGCCATTCATTGCGTCCCCAGCCGGAGAAAAGATAGCCGCGCACCTCTGGGAGTGCTAAGGCTAACACCGGCATCGCAAAGGGAATGAAAAAGATAAGCAGATTTAACCATCGCTTCCGATAGGATTTCTCTAATAGACAGATGACCGCGTAAGCAGCTAATGCTGGAACGATGACAACCGAGAGCATGTGCGAGAGAATTAGACACAAACAGCAAGCGAGTGCCCCTATCATCAGAGGTGTCGAATCGCGCGCCAGAGACAGATAGAAGCACCACGCTGTCAAGACAGCAAACAGAAAAGTAAAGACCGGATAACGGGCGTTCTGTGACCAAAATAGATGCCAACTGGCACACGCCACAAACGCACTGCTAAAAAGTCCAACACGCCAATTATACAGGGCACGGCCTAATCCAAAAACAGCAGGAATTGAGAGGATCCCGACGAGGCACGGAATCAGACGACTCCCCCATTCGCTATTCCCACCTATGAGGATTGATAACTTTACCGCAAGATACGGAATCGGATTTGGAATGGATTGCAAACTGTTGGGCGCGAGGTTTTGTGCATCTCTGACGGTGAAGACCTCGTCAATCCAAAAACTCCACTGTCCCAAATTCCAAAAACGGAGTACTGCACTGAACGCCACAATAACGCTCAGAAGCACGATTTGCATCTTTTTTGGGCAATCTTCTGTTGAAAATTTCAGCATTTTTATTTTTTTTATGGTATGCCTCCGCGCAGATTGACCTTACAAGCTAACCTGCTTTCTGATGAGATTTCGCCCATTTTGGGGCGGTATTAGATGCCCGTATGTGCCCCTCAAGTTAGAAAATCCGTGTGTTTGTCCAGTCTTTATAGGTTTCATTCTTTCCTTGCAAGAGAGCCCAAGATTTTCATACATCGGCTTGTAGACGGAGTACTCTCTGGATAAAAACGGAATTGGCACGCGTTTTGCTTTAAACGAAAACAGGTGCGAAGTCAGCATTGGTGAAAGCATGCCGTTTGCAGGCGAAAATCACTATATCATAAGTTGACACCAGAGTCAAGCGACCTATTTCTCTACTGAAATTTTGAAGTCGCATCGTTACACCGTAAATGTATGTCGCTCAAATTGACACAGTCTGTTCGTGCATTTTGGATGCACACAAAGGAGAATTTACTTTAAAATGAAAACGTATACTGTTTGGTTAGTTCGTCTGTTAGCCGTCGCGTGTATTTTCGCAGTCGGTAGTGTGCCTATGGTTTATGCAGATGCCCATGAAATGGGTGAAGAAGAGATGGCGGAAGAAGAAGCATCCGGCGTTTCTGGGTGGTTCCGTACCGATACCGATAGTTTGGGAACACAGATCTGGGTTGGCGCAAGCCATTCCCCAAGTTTCCTCGGCGGACTTTCTTTGGACACCGACATTTATGTCGTCGGTACATTCGGTGAGCTGGACATCGGTCTTGGCATTCCAGTCGTTGATAGCGATTCACTGTCCCTCAGTTTCCTGCCGATGGTAGGTATCGGTTTCGACTATGCTGCAGCGAACGGCCCCTCTTCCTTGATCGCGCCGCAGTTGTTCACCTATCTCACTGCTGGCTCCATCTATTTTGAATCGTGGATCCAAGGGTTCTTCAACTCGCCTTTTGATTACGGCGACGATTCAATCTATACACGTGACTTTATCCTCTATTCGCTCAACGATACAATTGCTATCGGTCCCCAAATAGAAGTAACGATCGGTTTAGGCGATGATGGTGGACTTAGTAGCATGGTTGTTGGGGGACGCGCAAATGTCGGCTACGGTGAAAATAACACACTCGGTGTCTTTGTCGGATTTGAAACCCAAAAAGGTGATGAGGAAACAGGAATTACCGGCAGAATGACGTTCGTCCGCATGTGGTAAGAAAATAGAAACTATCGCTATTATCGCGAATGGATACGACAACTCTAATATTCTGCTAACAGAACAAGCAACTGCTGCTTGTAAATATTATGGAGGATTCCGATGCAACAACGATGTGCATCACTGTCAGCACTTTTCGCTGCAAGTTTTGGCTCACAAACTGCGTCAAAAAGGCGAGGTGCTTACACGCGAATCAGTACACTAATCCTTATTTTATTAATGTGTGGCGTGCCGAGTTTGGCAATGGCACAAGATGCGACAGCCCCTGATTCCGGCGATACCGCTTGGATGCTCACCTCAACGGCTCTCGTGCTCTTTATGACGATCCCCGGACTTGCCCTCTTCTACGGCGGACTCGTACGCGTCCAAAATGTCCTCTCTGTCCTCATGCAATGTTTCGCATTGACAGGGTTGATTACGATCCTGTGGGTCATTTGTGGTTATAGCCTCGCTTTTAATACCGCCGGTATGGAGGCAGGGAAAATTACACTCGGTTCCTTTGTCGGCGGACTCGGCACCATGTTCCTACGCGGTGTCGGCGTAGACTCACTCTCTGGGACCATCCCCGAAACAGTATTTATTACCTTCCAATTAACGTTTGCGATTATCACACCCGCACTGATAGCCGGAGCATTCGCGGAACGGATGAAATTCTCGGCGATGCTCATTTTCTCTATCCTATGGTCGGTAATTGTGTATGCACCACTCTGTCACATGGCGTGGTCCGGCGACGGTTCACTGTTTGGCGATATTATCGGTGCCCTTGATTTCGCAGGTGGAAATGTTGTGCATATTAACGCAGGTATCGCCGCGTTAATCGCTGCTATCTTGGTCGGAAAACGAATCGGATACGGAACCACCGCCATGCCACCCCATAGTTTGACGCTCACCGTCGTCGGGGCATCAATGCTTTGGGTCGGTTGGTTCGGTTTCAATGCTGGAAGTGCTGTTGCTGCTGATGGCGCAGCTGGCATGGCGATGCTCGTTACGCAGATCTCAACGGCCACCGCAGCGGTTGCGTGGATGTTCGTTGAATGGGCAAAACACGGCAAACCGAGTGCCTTAGGGATTGTAACAGGGGCCGTCGCTGGCTTGGTCGCGATTACGCCTGCTTCCGGTTCCGTCGGTCCTATTGGTGCCCTCGTTATCGGTGCTGTTTCTGGGGTCGTCTGTTTCTGGGGCGCTACAAGTCTAAAAGCGAAACTCGGTTATGACGATTCTCTGGATGCGTTCGGTGTTCACGGCATCGGTGGGATTGTTGGCGCCTTGTTGACTGGCGTTTTTGTCGATACAAGCTTAGGTGGTAACGGATTGGCTGCAGGTATGACAATAGGCACACAGGTCTGGGCACAATTGCTCAGCATTATCATCACCATTGCTTGGAGTGGAATCCTTTCGTTTATCATCCTCAAAATCGTGGATGCCACAGTCGGCTTACGCGTCGAAGAGGACGACGAACGGATGGGACTCGACCTCTCCCAACACAACGAACGTGGATACAACCTTTCATAGGCAATCCATTTTCCGATTCAACACGATATTCAAAATCGTTGCAAATAGTAAGGCGGACCCCTCAATAAGGTCCGCCTTGTATTTTTTCAGATATCCGTCTTGCTTACGCTGCCGTTACCCGCCCGACAATCTCTTCATCAGACAACTGATCTTCCGCGACAAGCAGTTCGTCGCTTGCACCGATATTTCTATAAACCTCGCGAATCCACGCTGTCTCAAACACGTTTCCCGTATTATGGAGAATTAAATTGTGAGGCGCGACGAGCGTTCCCGCTGTCCGAAAATCGCCAACTCGACGGATACTCGGTATCGGCAGACGCTCCAAAAATGTATCGTCGCTACGATTATCAAATCCATCTGTATCAATAACAACATTCTTGACATCGGTAAATCCAGCTGCAAGGAGCCCCCATAACCCCGCCTCACCGATCCCGATCAAATTCACCTCCGAGACATCGCCTCTACCTGTGAAGCAACGCAGGGCCGTTAAAATGTCTTGCACACGGAGGGCTGCAGCGGTAAGGTTATAGGTCGTAAAAAAGGAGGTATCTTCGGGTCTCTCATAAGCTTGATGTTCACCCACACCAAAGACATCAATGAGCAGCACCTTTCGGTCAGCAGCGAGTAAATCCGTGATGAGTGGCAACGGTTCGCCTGTTTCTGAATCGATTAACTTCTCCTTACCCTCCGGATGAACGATAAGGACGATGGGGTCGTGCCCGACCTGTGGTTCCGGACTAAATAGGATAGCAGGGATCGCATCGCCGACTCCCTTTCTACCAATAACGAGATGTCTTGCAGAGAGGTTGGTTTGGTAGGTTGTCGGAAACGCACCCTCCGGCTCAACAAGGGTTACATCCGTAGTTTTGGGAATCTGCAGCCCGAGTGCATATTGCAATCCGATTTCCATCTCTCCACGGAACGTCTGAAGTTCTGTTTCATGCGTAGGTTTCCGATTTTCGATGGCTTGCTCGGAACGAGCTACCCAAGCTGGTAGAAAATCTTCTTGCTTCAGCGCGTGGCCTGGCAACTCACGCCCCGAGAAGACTAACAACGCCTCGTCTGGCTCAACCTGAAATGCCACCTCTTTAAACGCCGAAGTATCCTCTGCACCCAAAAACCATTTTGCAAACCATGCATAGACCGCCTCACGGCTCTCTTTGTTGTAGTTATGCTCTGCGTCTACTTGAACCTGATGCACTTTATCTGCTGCGTTGAAGTGTTCATAGATACTTCGGATAGCCGGATATTCAACCGTCGGGGTCTTCACGGTCCAGTCGCCAGTTGCCGACACCAGCAGCAGCGGACGCGGTGCCATCAGTGCCCCGATTTCGAGGTTGCTGACATCCAAACGGAGGTTCGGTGCGTTTTCACAGAGGCACCCACCTTGCATCGTCGCAGAGATCATATTGACCGGTGCCGAGACCTTGATGCGTTCATCAACGGCTGTCAAAATAAAGGTTTGTGTCCCACCACCGGACGCACCCGTACAGCCGATACGTTCCGCATCTACGTCTGGCAAACTTTGCAAGAAGTCGATGGCGCGGATCCCGTTCTGGAGTTGAAGCCCCATCGCACTCAGGCCCCAAAGACCTTCGCGCGCACCACCGTAGCGGTGCTCAATCTGTTTGCCGCTATCGTTATAACCAAGCATGTCGTAAGCAAAGATGACATACCCTTGTTTCGCGAAATTGATGCAGCGCCCCGGAATTGAACCGCGTTCAATATTTTCAAGCCTACCGCGTCCCCAGTGCCCGTGTGGACTCACGATCCCCGGAAACGGACCTGACTTTCCAAGCGGCCGGTAGAGGTTCCCAGTTGTGAAGAAACCTGGAAACGGTTCAAAATAGACCTTTTCCACGCTGTAATCTTCGCGTTCAATCTTTCCGAAGATCTCAGCCTTCAGTGGGGTCGGTTCGTGTGCCGGTATCAAGCCGTTAGCGACGCGAATCTGCTGACGTAAGCCCTCGGCTTTTTCGTTCCATTCTGCCTTCGTATAACCCGGAAAGGTGTAAGGGGTGTTGACATCGCGTCGTCCACCAGCGCGCGCGTCGTTCACCCGCCCAGAGGGTTCGCTAAAAACATGAGCAAGTTCATGATGTTGTTCAGCCATTATCTATTCCTCCAAGTGCTTGGCAACGATAAACTTTAAAAGTTGCAGGATGTGTTCAGCATCCCAAAACCCGTTGTATACCGGAGAGAATTCAACCGTGAATGTCGGTTTTTCTGTCTCAATGTCGATAACAGTGCCGCGAACAAAGGCCCAGCTGTCATTGTATGTGACACTCTGATTTATCGTAAAGCCCGCAATTATTGAAACACATCCCATAGAAGCGATGTTCCTCTGCTTCTCCCCTGCTTGCGGGGGGGTGTTTTTGCTGGGGTGTTTCTTCGTGGGGGGGTATCCTTAT
>RKRO01000444.1 GCA_007571355.1 Candidatus Poribacteria bacterium
TTTGCTGATGTATTCCGTGATGTCCTCTTTCGTGTAGTAGGCACCCATCTGCTTCTGGTTGATGTATTTCTCAAAGATATAACCCAAAACATCCGGGTTAATCTCATTATCGTTGCGTAGTGGCCGGTCATCGAGGTGCCATTGATACTGATCAAAGAAGGTAAAAAGTTGCTCAAACGCTTTGTCTGGAATCTCAATGGCTTCACCGTGGAGGGTTTCAAGTTGGTGTTGTTGAAAGATACCGCCGTTGAGGTAAGGGATTTCACCTATCAGACGTTTCATTTCTCTGGGGCGTTCTGTCTCCGGTTTCGCGAATCCTTGAAAAAAGAGCGGACAGAGGAAATCTTTGTAGTATCGGTTGGTGCCGTTTGTTTGGCTCTCGGTCAGTTTGGTGCGGAGATAGTCTGAGTCGTCATCCAGGAACCCTTTCTTTTGAATGAAGTAGATGAACATTAGGCGGTTGAGCATCACGGAGACGTACCACTTTTGCATCTCTTCATCGGGGATGCCGTTGAGGAACTTGAGGAACGCCGTATGTTCCCGCTTGAAATGGTCATAGAACTTTTTGGTGACCTTTTCAACGTCAAAACTCCGCTGAACCCGTCCGGTCACAGTAGGCAGTGTGAGGTGTTCTTCCTCTGCCAGGCTGAAGGCGATGTTTTGGAGTTTTTGAATGAGTGCATCGCCGGACTGTGTGATGTGGTAACGGTGTTCGCGGCAGGCATCGGGTTTGCCGTGTTCGCGTTTGACCCATTGCCAAATTTGCGTGGTTTTCTCAGTATCGGTATAGATGATGAGGTGTTCGTGGCTGTATTTTGCGACCTGTTTTTGGATGTTGCGGCGAGTCGGATAATCGGGGATGCCTCCATCGGTTTCCGTTGCGGAGCATTCAAAGACGATCATGCCGCGTTTTTCGGCGATAGCGGTGAGTTGATATGCGGTTTCGCCTCCTGTAATATTGAGGGTTTGCGTGTGGTGATCCCAACCGAGTGCTTCAATAAAGAGAGTATCAAAATCGGCTTCTTTGAGATATTGGCGTGTCTTTTGTGCGTTAAGCATGGGTGTTTCCTATCGGTTTCTGTGCTGTCGCAAAGTTTATGAATTTATAACCCAACGTGAGTTTGATAAAAGCACATTGTCGCGCAAACTTTTTTAGGTTGCGCCCATAGCATACAAACTCGAAAAAGAATATTTTCAGCAAATTGATGATATAGAAGTACCTCCTCCTACTCTTATCACATCTTTGTTGGGCGATTGTAAAACCTAACACTTTAAAATCTAACACCTCTCTGGAGAAAAGTCAATATCTTTTTATTAACTGACAAACACAGATGCGGTATCCTTATATCCAATCTATACACACTTCACAAGGAGAACACCTATGAACTGCCGAAGACGGAGATGTCTTCGATATCCTAAAAATCGGGAAGCGGCAACTCGATATCATCATTTAGCCGAAAACGCTCGTATACAAAGTTGAAAATCCCGCTTAGCGGGTCGGAGGCATCTATTATTTGCTAAATGGGAAGGTGTTGTGCTATTATATAACGTAACATTCAGGAGGTTCAACAGCCATGTCATCGAACATTGCAATTGCACAACTGCTTCTCAGTACGTTTATCGTCAGCGTTGCCTTAATCTGGGGTATCTTCCGATATCGCCGTGGCGATTATTATCGGCGGGACCGTTATAGTAAACTTCAAGCCTATCTGCTCTGGATATTCGGTGGACTCGTCGGGGTAAGTATGTTTTATCCGCTCTCATTCCTCTATACCGAACACCTTTGGTACGAAAACCTCGGTTATGAAGGTATTTTCTGGCGGCTCCACCGAATTCGGTGGGGGTTCTTCCTACTCTGCTTCGTTATTGCTGCGGGGTTCATGAACATCAACGCTGCAATTGCGAACGTTCTGTGCCCTGAATCGCGAGCCTTCCGACGCTGGACGCATACCCAGACCTTCTCGTTCCATCGGACTGTCATCTGTATCACTATCGTCCTCGCGCTGCTGATGGCGATACCTATGCTTCTGCTTGACGATACCGTCGTCCGATACCTCAACCGCCCAGATGCTGCGGTTGCAGGCACTGAAGACGGACTGCACTTCGGGAAAGATCGGAATTTCTACCTCTTTAGTTACCCGATGCACAAATGGATGAGCATCTGGGTCCAGATTTTGCTTTGGGTGACATGCATCGTTGTTGGGTTACTCTATAATTTCTACTACCGCCGCGATGCACACACGATGGCGCGCGTGAAAAGGCATATCGTTTTCCACGGTACGGCACTCTGGTTGTTGCTGCTCGTCGTTGCAGGTTGGCGGAGTTTTGCGAACCTCTGGGGTAAGGTCTATACGCGCCCCTTGACGACTGGATTCGATACGCTACACGGGTTGTTTTATATAGATTTCCATCTCGCAGGTGCGACAAAAATCTATTGCGGGGTGCTCATCGGTATTACAGTTGTTATCTTGCTGAACTTTTTCTGGCGGCGACGGCTGTTGTGGTACGTGACGGCGGCAGTATGGGGGTTGAGCTACGTACTGCTGATTCACGTTTACCCCTTAGGACTACACGTAGCGCGGATGCGTGTAGAACCGATTATCAGAGAAAAACCCTATCTCCAGAAACACATTGAAGAGACGCGTCGCGCCTTTGAACTCGACACCATCACCACGGTAGACTTTGAACCGGGGCTCGCAACATTGGAAATGATAACAGAGAACGAAACCATCAAAAAGAATATCCAGATTTGGGACCGACGCGTGTTGCATGAGGTACTCCGCGAGCAACAGATTAAACGACACTACAACTTTCACCCGTACACTGATGTCGATCGGTACAGGGTTAACGGCGAATATCGGCAAGTGCTGATCGCCGCCCGCGAGATTGACCCGCAACCCAATATTATCGGTTGGGACCGCTTGAAAACCGATCTTCGTTCGTTTGTCTACGGGTACGGCGTTTGCGTCGCACCCGTAAACGAATTCGTCGGCGAAGGATTACCGAAACTCTGGGTCAAGGATATACCCATAAACTACGAAGGTTATGAGGATCTGAAGGTCGAATACCCGCAAATCTACTACGGCGAGATGATTCGCAACTATATGATTGTTAATACCGACCGCGATGCGGATACAGACGACCGTAGTACGGAAACCGAGGAAGCCGAAACTGAAATACCGGAATGGAAACAGCACGTCTATAGCGGCAACGGTGGTGTCCCATTAGGCGGTTGGTTCCGACGGCTCTGTTTCGCGCTCCGCTTCGATTTCCTACCGATACTCATCTCGGAGAAATTGACACCGGAGAGCCGAATCATGTTTCGACGGAAGATCGGAACGCGCCGCGACAAACGGCTTGTTTGGGATCGTGTTTCTTACATTGCCCCCTTCCTCAATTACGACCCCGACCCGTACATCGTCATCAACGACGGAAAATTATACTGGATCATCGACTTCTACGTGACGAGCCAGTATTACCCGAACTCACAGAGGTATATCGATGATCGGACGCAGCTGCGGGAAACTGAACCTTATGACGAACCGGATTTTGATAAATTCAACTATATCCGCAACTCAGGGGTTGCTATCGTCGATGCATATACAGGTGCAGTGAACTTCTACGTCGTTAAAGGCGATGAGGAGGTGATGCAGACGTATCAGAAAGCGTTCCCGAACCTCTTTAAACCGCCTTCCGAAATGCCGGCGGGCTTGGTGGCGCATCTGCGGTACCCAGACTATCTAACTCGGATTCAAGCGACACTCTATGGGAACTATTACCAACAAGCAAGCGGTTTTTTTGATGAGGTGGATCCGTGGTCGATCCCGAAAGAAGCGTACTATTCCTCGGAAGCCGATCAGGAGATGATGCCGTACTATGCTATGCTGCAGTTGCCGGGTGAGAAGCAGATTGAATTTGTAAATATGATCCCGTTCGCGCCGCGGGATAGACAGAAGCAGTTGAAAGCGTGGATGGTGACACGCTGTGATCAACCGCACTACGGGGAACGGATCGTTTATGTGCTACCGGAAAATGCAGGGATCGCGGGACCGACACAGGTCGAGGATGATATCAATAAAAATACCACCGGCCAGCTGCGCGATTGGCGAGAAGCGAACGATGTGATTCGCGGGAATCTGTTGATTATCCCGATTGAAAATGCACTCTTTTATCTCGAAGCGATTTATCTGCAAGCGAAGAAACAGAATGATAACGATAGCCCGGCGGGGCGTCCGAAGTTAGAGATGGTCGTTTTAAAGGCAGGCTCGAATGAACTTAACGCCGTACCGGCAAAGACATTTGATGAGGCATTGGATTTTCTGGTGCTCGGACTCCCCCTGAACGACGAAACGGCCGCGAGTGGTGAGAAACCAATGACAGTGGGGGACCTGTTCAGGCAGATTGAGCAGGTGGAAGCATTGAGGACTACAGAGATAAAGCAGATTCGTGAACAGATCACAAAACTATTAGACGCACAAACGGATAAGTAGATGACTTTTAGCCGTCAGCCGCTGGCTTATCGGCTGATTGCCATTAACAGATCGCATCGGCGCGAAGTACCTCGTAATATTGCAAACATACTGATAACACCTCTGTCAATGCCGCGGGAAAAGGCTCTGATTTCGGACGGTAGGGCGCGAACCCCGTACTCCGATGCACATTGTTATACCAATACGGTGCCCATACCCCGTCCGCAGGATTACCACCCGCTTCCCACGACAACATCGTCGACTCAAAACGTAAACCGAGCCGCTTACAGAGCTGCGACAAAACGCCACGCGGGTCCTCTAAAAGCAACTGCGCATCGAGAATTGGTGGCGATTGCCCTGCCGCACGGAGTGAGACCAATAGATCGTGTTGCGTCCTCAATCCAGTATCCGCGAGGGTCGGCGTACCGATGACCTTCGTAAGCGATGGGAGCATCTCGCGCGGATCGCGGATGAGAAAAACATTGTATGTCTGCTGTAGGAAGCTCAGGTCTATATCAATAAGGTGGTGCGCCATCTGTTTCATAAACAGCAGGGGTTTGTCGCACGGCGCGAGGATAACATCGCGAATCACGACCGGCGCATCGGTCGACATGGATGCAAGGACTTCAGCGGTGCCGGGATGTGTGCTATTTGCAGCGTCGGCACCGTATTTTCTGTGGAGGTAGTGCCCGTAGAGTGGTTCGTCGATGACTTGTGTATCGCTGCGTTGTGCAAAGGCGTACATCAGCGCAGTAGAAACGTTCCGCGGCCCCGACCAGAGACAAACCCGTTTTGTTTGCACGTGTTTTTTGGTTTCCCTTTATATAAAGGTATATAGTGTTGTTGGTTATCTGCGAATCGCCCTACCGTCGCTTGCGGCGTTTTCGGGGTGGCGCAGACGTTTCTGATGTTTCCGATATAGCATCATTTTTAACGGCTGGTACCGACTCCGATACGACCGGCAGCCGTGAACGCGCCCAGAAGACGATACCGATACCGACAACAAACGCTACAATACTAAAAATCTGCGCCGCTGTCATCCAACCTAACACCTTGGGTGTGATACGCCAGAACTCGGCTATAAAACGTTCAACACCTAATAAAATCAAGCTTCCACCGAACAACAACCCTTGAAACGATTCCCATTTCAGACGCTGCGACCAGAGGATACCGAAAAATGTGAATGACATCAGTGTCTCATAGATCGGAGTCGGATGTACAGGAACGTCCGTTGGGACAGTGCCGTTCGGGAACGCCATCGCCCATGGTAGGTCGGACGGAGGCCCATAATCGCCATCACCTGCTAAGAGACAACCGATCCGTCCGATCCCGTATCCGAGAAGAACGACCGGACCAACAATATCAATTGTTGCAAGTGTCGGGTTCGGCGAACGGGAGACAACAAAGAGCACACCAAGACAGCCGCCGATGAAACCACCGTACCAGACAAACCCGCTGG
>RKRO01000099.1 GCA_007571355.1 Candidatus Poribacteria bacterium
TGATGATGGAGATGGTATGAAACCCTATGAGTATCTTGAACACACGGCGGATATGGGGATGACGGTTATCGGCAAGGATTTGTCGGAACTTCTGACGCACGCAGCGCAAGGTCTCTTTGAATCAATCGCGGTTGTGGAGACGATTGATGAGACAGTGTCGGTTGAGATTCAACTTACCGCTGATTCCGTGGAAGAGCTGTTCGTGACGTGGCTTGATGAACTCATCTTTCAGCAAGAGACGAAAGAAGTTTTCTTTAAGCGCTCAGCGATTCAGCAGTGTAGCGACACAGAGATGGCGGCGACGGTTTACGGTGAACCGGCAAATTTTGATAAACACGCAGTCTACACAGAGATTAAAAGTGTCACGTATCATCAGTTGCAGGTTGTGCAAAAGTCTGATGGCAGTTGGTTTGCACAAGTCATTTTTGATCTGTGAAATAGCCGTCAACCATCGGAAACCGTCAGCCGTCAACCCTGTATAGAGCGCGAACCGACCGAGACATGCCGGGTTTGGTTTCCTAACCGCACTAGCAGTGGATATCGTTAGGAAGCACAGGAAACTAACCCATTTCCACACCGGACATCTGTTCTAACGCTAACATTAAAGCCTGTGTGCCTAACCTACCGTGCCCTTGTGCCTGCACCGCTGTGTAAAGTTGATGCACTAACGCGAGTCCTGGCAGACTTAGGTTCATCTTGCGTGCCTCGTCTAAGGCGATGCTCATGTCTTTGATGAAATGCTCTACGAAGAAACCAGGGTCGAAGTTCCGCTGGAGGACTCGCGGTGCAAGGTTATCTAAGGACCAGCATGCCGCTGCACCGCCACTAATTGACGAGAGCATCGTCTCTAAATCCAGGCCGGCTTTGTGCCCGTAGATCAAACCTTCACAGACACCGATCATTGTCCCAGAAATCGTGATCTGATTACACATTTTTGTGTGTTGTCCGGCACCTGCCCCACCTTGGTGGACGATATTCTTTCCCATGGCTTCAAAGAGTGGCATTACCGCTTGAACTGCGTCCTCATCGCCGCCGACCATAATCGAGAGGCGTGCCTCTCTCGCGCCGACATCGCCGCCTGAGACAGGCGCGTCTACCGATGCGACATCTCGTGTTTGTGCTGCGGCGTAAATCTCTTGCGCGAGGGAGGGTTCCGTTGTCGTCATATCGACGATGATGCTTCCCGATTTCGCACCCTTTAGGATGCCGTTATCGCCGAGGTAGACCTCTCGGACATCCGGAGGGAATCCGACGATCGTGAAGACGACATCAGAAACCGCTGCGACTTCACTGGGTGAATCTGCCCATGTCGCGCCTGCTTTTATGAGCGGATCCGCCTTTGATTTCGTGCGGTTATAGACGGTCATTCCGTATCCCAAGTCCATCAGATGTTGGCACATCCAGCGCCCCATCACGCCGGTACCGATCCAACCGAGTTTCGTCGTTGTAGGGTCAAGTTTCAACGTAGTAGTTGCCATAGTATTCCTTCCTTACGTCCCCTCATCCGTTGATGCTCGGATAGATCGGGACAAATTTCACGGCATAGCGTCTATTGCTATGTCTTTTTCTGCTGCCTAAAATCTTTGGTGATTTGTAAACCGATGATGATGCCGCCAACAACAACAGCACAGTAGATACTGAAGAATCGCGTCAGCAGGACGAAAAGTGGTATCAGTTCTTTAGAAATGAGACTCTCCATGAGTGCTGCGGTTACGACTTCCGCGACACCGCTTGCACCAGGACTCGGGGCGAACAGTACAACAAAGTTTAACACCAATCCAATAACGCAAAGTTCCCATAATGTTGCGTCTCCGTTGAGTGCTTGGACGACGATGTAGCTGCCAACGATTCGGGCACCCAAGAAGCCACAGGTCAGCGGTATGCTCAAGGCGCAGGTCAATCTGTGCTCCCGGAGGAACATCGTCGTAAACGTTTTATGCTCAGTCGTCAGTTGTTCCACGCGTGATGTGGCGCGTTCTAAGATCGGTGCAAGGTGGGTGAACCTTCGCTCCACGGCATCACAAAGATAGTGAAAAAAACGGAAAATGACTTCTGGCTTGAAAAGTAGCAACACACACACACCGAACACCAAACCGAACATCAAAAAACTGAATAGACTGACCCACGTTGCCTCTTTCGGGAGGAATGGTGGATCCAACCAGACAATCCCGCCAGCGCAAAGGATAAGGGTGATGAGTGTCGAGAGGAAACAGATAATACCTGATGTTATCGCACCTGATAACGGGACACCTGCCCGGGCATAGATATAGAGGTGGCCGACACCACCGGTCTGGAACGGTGTGATGGCTGAGACACAGAGCGTCGCTAAATTCGCACGAAGACTGTCCCGAAAACGAATTGTCGGTACCACTTTCCGAATGAACACATGGAAACGGAGTGCCCCGAAAAACCAATCTGCAAACATACACACGCAAGCACCGAGGAGCATCTCAACCCGCATCTCGAGAAAAACTTGCCTTATATCTTGACTCCCGCTCCACAAAAAACTGATAAACAGTCCAGCGAATGTACACAATATGAAAAGAATTGTGCCGCGAACCGCGTTGTCTCGATTCAAGGAACGGCTCAAGAATTCTTGCATTGAGAATCAAATTTCCTTAAATTTAAAATACCTTGCGGTTCGGTAAGGTCCATCGGTATTTTCAAGTCCTTCTCTGTTACGCCGTCCCAGCGCGTTGCTTGGGACTACGTTAAACCCGATTTGGACAACAAGCAAATCGACACAGAAACCTTAATATACAAAATATCTACTTTGCAATGAGTGTCAGGTTTAGACTGATATCCATCGGCATTGCCGAGTGCGTCAACGCCCCGACCGAGATGAGATTTACGCCTGCCGCTGCTACGGCTTTCACGCTATCAAGTGTAATCCCACCGGAGGCTTCGGTTATAGCTCGGTTACCTACCTCTTGGACAACACGCGCCATAATACCCGGCGGCATATTATCAAGGAGCAAGATATCCGCGCCTGCGTCTAATGCCTCATCAACCTGCTCAACGGTTTCGACTTCAACCTCAATCTTCGCTGTATGCGGCACGACCTGCCGTGCGCGTTCAACAGCGTTTCGGATGCCGCCAGCGGCGACGATGTGGTTGTCTTTGATCAACACCCCGTCGTAGAGACCGAATCGGTGGTTTTGTGCACCGCCAACACGCACGGCATATTTCTGTGCGGAGCGCCACCCCGCTGCAGTTTTACGAGTATCTACAATTTTCGCATCGTAATCGGCAACTGCTTGCACAAACTGCGCCGTGAGCGTGGCGATCCCAGAGAGCCGTTGCAGAAAATTGAGAGCCGTTCGCTCACCCATCAGGATGGTCTTAGCACTGCCTTGGACCTCGGCAATCGGTGTACCTGCGACGACCTTATCACCGTCGTCAACAAGCGAGTGAAACGCCAATGTCGGATCCAACTTTTCAAATACCCGCTCTGCAATCGGCAATCCGGCGACAATACCGCTACTTTTGGCAAGAAGGCCCCCTGTCCCTTTTTGCGAAGGCGGTACCGTTGCGTCTGTCGTTATATCACCGATACCGATGTCCTCTTCAAAGGCAAGTTCAATTAAGGAATCTAATGAACGCAGATTCAGCATATTGAGTCGGCGCAGTATGAACCGCGCCGTTTTCACCTTAGAAAGCCCTTAATATCTTTCGAGATAGGGCGTTAGAAATTTCTTCGCGTCTTCCGTGACATCCCAAGCGTTGGGCCAGAAGCAGAGGTCAATAGAGAACCAATCCCCGTCGTACCCTGTTTCGTCCATGATGACAGGAATAATCGCGTCGAAGTCGAGTACACCGTCTCCGAAAGGCGCATGCGTGCTTGTTTCGTCGCCATGGAGCGTGTTGTCGGAATCGATGAGGTGGAAATGTCCGATTTGTCCCTTGAGTTGCCGTGCAAGATCAATCACACCGTTATCACCGAGTGTCTCTTGTTCTCCGGGCTGTCGCGCACCGACGACTGCACACATCTGTGCATGACACGTATCGAACATCACTTTAAAATTCGGATGATCAACAGCCTTCGGCATATTGATAATATCACTCGGCTTGTTGAACATGAATCCGGGTTCAAATTCCCAGAGCATTAGCACGCCGTGGTCTTCAGCGACTTGTGCGCAGCGTCTCCAGACAGAAGCGATCCGATCCCACGCTTTCTCGCGCTCAACCCCAGGAATGCCTTCTTCGGGATCATTGACAGTATCTACCCGAATAGCAGGCGATCCGAGGTCCAAAGCGAGTTGGAGATTCTGTCTGAACAGCTTGAAGTATTTATCGTCCTCTTGTGCTTCGTCTGTACCGGGCCCCGGATGCGACCAGAAGTCGGCAGCTAAGCCTGAGACTTCAAGTCCATAATAAGCAATCAGACCTTTAACGGCATCCCGATCGCTTTTCATCGGGTAGTCGTTAATGTCAATATGCGGTTTAAATGCACCAATTTCGATCCCGTCGAATTCGAGTTCGCTAAGACGCTTAACAACATCATCAAACGGGACAGGGTTATCTTCATAAGGGCCAAATGCGTAAGCCCAACTTCCAATCGACAATTTTTTTGCCACGTTTCTCTCCTTTTTAATTTTACCTTGCGGAGCAACGCCGCAGGTTAGAAATTTGACGTGCTACTCTGCAGAGTCGTAGAAACTCCCAAGCAAAACCCTCCATTTCATTATAGGCTACGGATTTTGTACTATAGCGTAATTACGATATACCCGTAACCAAGGTCTGCACTGCTGTTTCGAGTTCGAGGGTTATCTGCTCTACGGTTTCTCTTTTTTTCGCTTTGTAGGTATCATAGTAATCTCGGAGATTTATGGGTTCACCGACACGGAGTGAGGCGACCTGTGGTCCCCGTATTTTTCTTCTACCAAAGACTTCTCTTTCCAGACGGTTAATGACTTCAAGGAACCGTTCTGCGGAGGGTGCTTCCGCGACGTACCCGTCCGAAATCGCTATAAAATTAATTAACCGATCCATATCTGGGTAGTATTGTTGGAATTTCTGAAGCAGTTTTTCATGTATCTTCCGTTCATATTCGGTCATCTGGTCTATGTCTTTATAGACTTCGGCATCAACAAGGCTCTTCAGTGCACGCACCCGTTTAAGCACATCGCCTTCGGCGTGGATGCCCATAATTTGTTCAGCGCAGGACAATATCTGCGCTTTCAGTTTCTGGATATGTGCGTTAAATGGCAGACTGTCGTCCAACTTGTATTGATATTCCGCAGCAAGTGTCTTGAAGACAGCGACACCGATCCTCCGCAAGCGTTCGTAGCGCTCTACCGGCGTTCGCTCCACAGATGGAAGGATAGCGTGTTCTAACTTCGTGAGTGCAGCATCAATAGCATTCCACATATCCCGTGGAAATTGATATTTGATCCCGATAGGGACGATGTAGAGTGGTTTGCTGATGCCAGTTTTTTGCATGTCATCCAAAGCCCAAAAGCAGAGCTGCGTAAGTCCTCTCTCAAAACGCATGACGGTATCGTTCTGTCGTGAGATTTCACCCTCTCCGAAGATAACGAGGGGCCGCTCCCCTTTAGATAAAATTTCCCGTGTTGTCCGAAAAGCGTTTCGATCTGTGGTTCCTCGGACAATCGAAAATGCGCCGCACCCCTGCATCAGAAAACTGCGGATCCTGCCTAATTTTCCTTTGTCGAAAGTTTCCCGGGCAGCCATATAATAATAGTACGGCTGAGAGTGCCGTTTGGACAAAAGAAACACAATTACTGAATCCGCAGATGCCGCATGGTTCGGAGCCAGCACAGTAGAATACCCGTCCGTCGTTTTCAAACGCTCAATGGATTCTGCATCAATATCTAACGT
>RKRO01000382.1 GCA_007571355.1 Candidatus Poribacteria bacterium
GCTTCTTTGAAGTGCTCACAGGCGCGACGTATCATCTGTTGGAATTCATAACGATACTCCCATAAGTGGTAACTGTCATAGGTAAGTATCGATTCACGTATCCACGGTTTCGTTTGTTCATTTGGATATTTAGCATAAAGATGTTGACGTAAACGTTCGAAGACTCCCCACCGTTGCTTTCGGAGAACTTTATCTAAATTTGCAACTTGGGTAGGCGATTTTTCAAACACCTGTTCGCAAGCAAAGGTGAGGGTGTGAACAAGTACTTTCTCAGAAATTTCAGAATCATCATCTGATGCCTGGAGGCGGGGCCACCATATATTCGAAAAATCTTGTGTGTTATTAGGTTCATCGGAATGCATTCGAAGTCGAATCAAATTTGCGGTAGTGTTAATCAAAAGATGTACAACCTGATAAGGGGCAATTTCAGCAAGTGGGCGGACCCCTTCAGACATAATTGCCCGGTATTCCCAGGGTGCTACTCGCGGTGTGGGATGCAGTAAATTCCACTCTGTTGGGTTCTCTTTTCGGCGTTTCCGCTTTTCCTCGGATTGTGGATCGGGTGCAAACGCAACGAGTCTCTGTGCAAGTTCCACTGCAGCAGCCGTTTGCTTTTCCGTTATCCAATGTTTTAAGAGGTCTGCGTACTTATGTGTCCGCAATTGGTGCTCCATACCCGCGTATTCCAGCATTTTATCTTTTAGTTTAGCGGACTGCGCGCCACGAAGTTGTAGGGCAATATCCAGAATGCCATCATAGACGATTGGGTTATTAATTTGGGGTATATCCATTACTAAATTGATAACTTCATCTGGTACGTCATTACACACGTTTTTGAGGTATTGAATTTCTGGCCAGTATGGGAATTCAATTGTGCCATCATCAAAAGACTGGGCTTTTGGCGGGTATTTAAAATAGCCCCGTTCAGCGAGAGGTTTTATCCATAACGGATTTTCCAAACGAGAGAAAAAATACTTGCGTGCGGTCATCTTTTTCAGTGAGGCAAGGGTTTTGTCTATCATCTCATTGGTTGGTTTCTTCCAAGATTTCATGGAGACTCCTTAATTGTTCAAGTTCACTGGCTGCAGCAGTGTATAGAAAACCGTCGAGGTTTTGAAAGTGCTTTTTTACTTCATCAAACTTATGTATTGCAAACCCGTCTTCGCGTAAATGAGCATGTTCACGAAACCATTGGCTTGCATTCCGCCACTCCTGAAGTAAGTTCTCAGGGATGCTCTCTGGGTCTTGATAATCCAGAAAAGTAATAAAGAAAAGACTAACCGCCTCTAAAGGTCGGAAGCGACCTACTTTGTGTTCATCAACCAATTTTTTTATCTTTTTACAGATTTCATCAGGAATTAAATGTCCATTTTCGTTGTTATCTTCTGGCGTGCTAAAACCTTCTCCCCCCCATTCATCTTTCCAATCGTCCTTAAACTGCTCAACAAGTTGAACATACTGAACCTGTTGTCGCTTAATACCTTTTACAGCGGAAGCTAGACCGTTCATCAAATCCCGCCCTGCATGGGATACGAACGTAATATAACCCGCTGATTTTCGGTCTAATAGATCCAACGCCCCTTTGTAAGCTTCGGCATACACCGGTAGTTCAAGATCATCGCTTATCCAATTATAGACGGTTTGTTGATTTTGTGTAAGCATTATATATGGGTAAACTCTATCCATTGTTTGTTGGGTAACCACCTACACGCAATTATACCATAATACGCGTTCAAATCGCAAATTGTTTCTGGTGAACAGAACATAAATTCCACGTATAAACGAAAACATGGTATACTACGACTCATCCAATCCAAAGACTTCATACTTCTATGAGGAGCGAAGAGATGATGTTCCCAACGATTGAAGCGCAGACACAACTCCAGACACCACCAACGTGGGCTATCCTTGAACGCGAACTGATTGACGAAATCAATGACGCAGCACCGCAGGTTTTGGAGAAATACACACGTCCAGATGGAACGTTGTATTGGCCAACACATCCAGATTTTCAGAGTTTTGATGGATTAGATGATGCTTATGAGAGTTTCCATAACTGGCCCCTCTTTTACATGCTCGGTGGTGAGGCGCGATTCTTGAAGGATGCAGATACAGAATTTGATGTCATCACGAACGATATGGCGCGATATGGTAGCGGTCACGGTTACCCGATGGTGGTGAAAGAATACCAACCCGGTTACGATTGGTTTCACCAAGGCGAAGGGAACTACCTTTTCTATATGCTCTGCATGGCGGATCCGTCAAACGCGAAGAATATTGAACGCGCAAAACGGTTTGCCGGGTTTTTTATGAACGAAGACCCAGCGGCACAGAATTACGACAAGGCACACAAAATCATCAAGTGCGCTATGAACGGAAGTAAGGGACCCGCCTTCTGGGCTTTCGCTGGACATCCGTATTGGCCCTGGGAGGGTTACAATATGCCGTTCTACGATATACCGGGATGTACGAGCCATGAAGCTGTCCGAGAAAGCGAAGCGTTGCGCGTCCGCATGGGACAGCTGATCCGTGAACGGCAAGGTGTCGGGGATACAGCCGTCAATCTTGCAGCGACGACCCTTGCGACCAACGCCTATCTCCTGACCGGTGAAGAGAAATACAAGGCATGGGTGGCGGAATACGTTGAAGCGTGGATAGCACGCACGGAGCAGAACGGTGGGATCGTTCCTGATAACGTCGGACTTACTGGAAAGATTGGCGAACATATAGACGGTAAGTGGTACGGCTCTTATTACGGTTGGAGTTGGCCGCACGGATGGCATAGCGTGGGTCAAGCAGTAAGCATCGCTGGGCAGAATGCCGCGCTGCTCTGGCGCGACGCTGCGTACCTTGATTTCCCACGCTCACAGATTGATATTTTAATCGAGAAGGGTATTGAGAAAAATGATCAACGCTATGTTCCACAGAAGTACGGGGATCCAGGGAAGGTTAACTATGTCCCTGGCGCGTGGTTACAATATCCGATTACAAACGAAGATGGAACAGCTTTACAAATAGACGGATGGTTTGAGTTCATGCCGATGCACGCCTCGGATGTTGCACATCTATGGGCGATGTCAATGGATGGGGCGGATCAGGAACGCGCGAAAAAAATCGCTAAAAAGATAGGATCGAAATTCGACATCAACGCGTGGCATCATACCAAGGATAGCGGCGGACACGATGGTGCGTGGCTTGCATATATGCGGGGTGAATACCCAGAATATCCAGAAGCGATTCTTAACCACAACCTCTCGCAAGTTGAGGCTCGTCTTAATTTTATGGCTAACGATGAAGAGGATCCGGCGAACTATGGCGATGCCTATTTCCAGAGACGCAACCCGGTTACGTGTGAAGGACTCGTGCAGCTGACCTGTGGTGGTCCGTTGCCCCATTACAACGGCGGATTGCTCGTGACACGGGTTCGACATTTTGATGCACAACAGAAGCGACCCGGGCTACCTGCGGATGTCAGTGCGTTGGTTCCGAAGATGACAGCGGATACTATGGAACTGCAGCTGGTCAATCTTAATAAAACGGTATCGAGGGAAGTAATTGTGCAGGCAGGTGCGATGGGTGAGCACAACTTCACTTCAGCACGTGTCAACACTGGTCAGGAAGTGCAAACAACTCCGATCAATGATGTATATCTGTGTGTCCATTTACCGCCGAATACAGGCATTGATTTGGAATTGGGGATGGAGCGTTTCGTGAATGCGCCGTCCTATAGACAGCCGTGGTAAGTTTAAAATAAATATTATCAGGAGAAGTTGAGAAAGACGCGGTATTTCCAAAGCATGCTGGCGCGCCTGCAAAGCGCGCCTGCTGAATTGGAAAGGATATTGCTGCGGAACTATGCCCAACGTTCAACGACGACTTTCTTTTGCGTGAAGAAATCTACGGCATCCCAACTTTGACCGTGGAGGTCTCCGAAGAAACTGTCCTTCCAACCGCTGAAGGGGAAGAACGCCATGGGTGCGGCGACACCGATGTTAATGCCGATGTTTCCGATCTCTGCTTCATACCGGAACTTTCGTGCAGCCGCGCCACTTCGCGTGAAGAGGCACGCCATATTGCCGTAGCTGCTGCTATTGATCAGTTCAATGGCATCGTCAATCGTTTCGACGTGAATGAGTCCTAAAACGGGTCCGAAGATTTCAGTTTTCGCGATTTCGCCTTGTGGGTTGAGGTTGTTGAGGATTGTCGGACGGATGAAGTTACCGTTTTCGCCGCCCGGTATGCTCGGGTACCTGCCGTCAACGAGGATCTGTGCGCCTTCATCTGTGCCTGCCTGGATTAACCCTTCAATTCGTTTTCTGCTTTCGGCAGTGATGACGGGTCCCATTTCGACACCTTCTTCCAATCCATTGCCGACGACCCGATCGGTAGCAGTATCTGCAATGGCTTCTGTGAACCAGTTTCGCGCGGCACCGACTGTGAGGGTAAGCGACGCCGCGAGACAGCGTTGACCGGCGCACCCGAACGCGCTCTCTGCTGCGGCGTTAATGGTGAAATGTGGGTCGGCATCGGGAAGAACAATCAAGGGATTCTTGGCACCACCTTGGCACTGGACACGCTTCCCGTTGGCAGCGGCTTTCGCATAGATGGCTTTTGCGGTTGCAGTCGCACCCACAAAACTAATGCCGCGGATATCGGGATGTGTTAAGATGGCATCCACAGTCTCGCGCCCGCCGTTTACGAGGTTAACCACACCTTTCGGGAGTCCGGTCTGTTCAAGGAGTTGGAACACCTTTTGCATTGTGAGGGGTACCTTTTCGGACGGTTTAACGATGTAGGTGTTTCCACAAGCGATCGCGTAGGGTAGAAACCAGAAGGTAATCATCCCCGGAAAGTTAAAAGGCGCGATCGCGGCGCAAACACCAACCGGCTGACGGATCATGAATTCATCAATACCGGTTGCGATATCTTCAAGGTTTGTGCCTTGCATGAGCGTTGGGATGCCGCAGGCGACTTCCACGTTTTCAATGGCGCGCCGCATTTCACCCCTTGCCTCGTCAAGCGTTTTGCCACACTCCAACGTAATCGTTCTCGCGATGTCGTCAATATTTTCTTCCAATAAATTTTTCAAGACAAAAAGATATTGAACGCGTTGGACGGGCGGTGTCCGTCGCCATTCGTGGAGTGCTGCGGCAGCCGCGGTGGCGGCTTGATGCACTTCTTCAGCAGGTGAAAGCGGGACTTGGGCAAGGGTTTCCCCGGTTGCCGGATTCGTAACGTCAAGCCGTTCATCCGTTGCTGATTTTTGCCACGTGCTATCAATATAGTTTGATAATAGTGTTTGGGCTTTAGGCATCCGCTTACCTCCATTCGTTTTGGTTTCCGAAGAGTTCGAGTACCTTCAACTGCCCTATGGCGGCGACGATTTGTGGGTCTTGCTCCAGTTCGTCTTCAGGTGTTTCTGTGAGTTGTGCGAGTGCATATTTAAGTCCGCGGTCGCTAAGGACGATCTGTTCTTCTGTGAGTGCGTCGCTTAAGCGTTGGTAGTTCCGTCGGAGTCTTTCGGCTTGCTCGTCATCGCGGGAGGCGTGTTCAGCGTCAAAGAGTTTGTTTAGCACATCGTCGCCGTTCTCTTCAATAAAGGTTTTAAGTTTCTCGTGGTTTCGGAGTTTCAGCTGCATCCGCTGTTCGGAGCGGCTAAACCATTGGATCTCAACATCGGGTATAATACCAATTTTCTCGATGTCGCCGCCGCTGGGTGTATAGTAGCCTGCGACGGTAAGTTTGACGGCAGATTTTCCATTGCTGAGTCGGAACACGCGTTGTACAGATGCCTTCCCGAAGGTTTTTTCGCCCATGACGAGTCCACGTTTGTGGTCTTTCACGGCACCGGCGACGATTTCAGAGGCACTTGCGCTGCCGCCGTTGACGAGTACAACCAATGGAAAGTGTTCCCGTTTCGTACCTTTTGCGTTGAAGTTTTCACGGGATCCAGGTTCTTTCCCTTGACTATAGACAACGAGTTGGCCGGGGGTGAGGAAATCGCTTGCGATATCGATGGCTGAAGAGAGCAGTCCCCCTGGATTTAGGCGGAGGTCGAGGATAACACTGCGAACATTCTCTGCCTTGAACGCGTCAAAAGCGTTATCGACATCATCGGCTGTTGTATCCAGAAATTGATTGATCTTGATGTATCCAATGTTATCGCCGATAATGCTCTGCTCAACGCTGGGGATTCGGATGACATCACGAGTGATGGTCAGTTCAATCGGGCGGGTTTCGTTTTCACGAATAATCGTGATTGAGACAGAGGTTCCGGGTTCACCACGTAGTTGATCAACGGCATCACTCAAGGACATCGTTGCGGTGGATTCGCCTTCGATATGGCTGATGATGTCCCCATTTAAAACCCCCGCAAGTGCAGCGGGATTATTTTTAAAGGGTGTAATCACGGTTAACATATCTTCTCGAATGCCGATTGTCATGCCGAGTCCGGCATATTTACCTTGGTTCTCCGTTTGAAATACGAGATAGTCTGGGATGAATTGGCTGTACGGGTCCAATTTGCGGAGCATGCCGTTGATGGCACCTGCTATAATCTCTTTATTCTCGGGTGTCTCAAGATGGTACTTTTTGATATGCCCCAAGATTTCAGAAAAGAGAGCGAGGTGTTCGAGTACTTTGTCGTCAGATTCCGCTGCTGCCTCTTCCGCCCCCCAACTGGGTTGGAGAAACAAACAGATAAGAAATATAGACATCAAGACGTAAAAACAGAATTGGGTTAAAGCGTTCAATTGGGAATTTAGGGTTAGCAGTTTCATTTTCTCCCTCCTGCAGTCTGGTTTGGAAATGTATTCTAAATTAGTTTTACCCAGTTTCCCTTCCATGATTTAGGGGTAGTTTTTAAACTGGGTTCGTAAAGCATATTTCGTAGGCGTCGGATATTTGGAATGCGAAAAGCGATGAAGGCAGCGGCTGCGCCGTAAAGTAGGTCTATCAGACTCATCCGTTGCTGCATCAATTCCCATACAGATTGCCCCTTAAAGAGTGTTGTGGCGATCGGCATCGCTTGTTGTAAGGACATGTTGTTTTCTTGACTGAGTTGCTCGGCGATTTGCGCCACTGCGTTCCATTGGACATCGAGATATTTTCCAATAAAGATGCCGCATATTGCGAAAAATGCCGCACCGATACCGACAAGATGCCACATCGCCTTTGTGTCTTGTGACAGGCTGCGGCTGCTTGTTAGAAGCATTCCCGCGCCGGTCAATACACCGATCCCGATGGCGATGAAGCCAGCGGTGTGTCCTGTCCATTGAATGTATTTTGCCCAGAGTACACCGCCGAGTATTGCGCCAAGGCAGCCCCCCAACGGTGCGATGATAGCCTTCATTTTAACCAACTCCGTTCGTTTGGATGTGCGGTTTCTGTCGATGGTGTTCGGTGTTCTGCTCAAAAGTGTAGGCGACACGTAAGACGTTTTCTTCTGCAAAGGGTGCGCCGAGCAGTTGCAATCCGACCGGCAACCCGCTTTTCACAAGTCCACAAGGGACAGAGATACCGGGCAATCCGGCATGACTTGCAGGCGTTGTCATCACATCGGAAAGGTACATCTGTAACGGGTCTGCAGTCCGCTCGCCTATTTTAAACGCTGGCGTAGGTGAGGTCGGTGTTGCGATAACGTCTACCTTCTCAAATGCGGCATCAAAATCGGATTTTATCAGTGTCCGTACTTTTTGTGCTTTTTTATAGTAGGCATCTTGGTAGCCTGCACTGAGTGCGAAGGTGCCGAGCATGATCCGACGTTTGACCTCTTCACCGAACCCTTCGCTTCGGGTTTTTTTATACATAGAGATCAGGTCGCCTGGGTTTGCGTTGCGGTAACCGTAGCGGACCCCGTCGTATCTTGCGAGATTCGCGCTCGCTTCAGCGGGTGCGATAATGTAGTACGTGGCGATCGCGTATTCGGTATGCGGTAAAGAGACCTCTTCGACGGTTGCGCCGAGTCCTTCAAGAACAGCGATAGCGGCGGACACGCTGTCAGCAATCTCTGGGTCTAATGCTGGTGTGAAGTACTCTTTCGGGACTCCAATTTTTAAGCCTTTCACATCGTTGATGAGGCTCTGTGTAAAATCGGGCACCGGGACATCAACAGAAGTTGCATCCAGTGCATCGCTTCCGCAGATAGCGTTGAGGACTAAGGCGCAATCGGTAATATCCTTGGTAAAAGGCCCGATTTGGTCGAGTGATGAGGCGAAGGCGACGAGTCCGTAGCGCGAAACCCGTCCATACGTCGGTTTCATACCGACGACACCACAGAGGGCTGCGGGTTGCCGGATCGAACCGCCCGTATCTGAACCGAGTGAACAGATAGCCGTATCCGCGGATACAACTGCGGCAGAACCGCCACTGGAACCGCCGGGGATGGTGTCCAGATTCCACGGGTTATGCGTGATCTGATATGCCGAGTTTTCAGTGGAAGAACCCATCGCGAACTCGTCCATGTTTGTTTTACCGATCATGACGACCCCTTGCTTGTGGAGTTTTGTCATGACAGTCGCATCATAGGGTGGCACGAAGTTTTCAAGGATTTTAGAGCCGCAGGTTGTCCGTACGCCCCTGGTGCATATTACATCTTTAATGGCGATCGGGATTCCGGCAAGGGGTGGCATTTCCTCCCCATTTTGAAACCCTGTGTCGGCGCGACAGGCTTGCTCCAAAG
This sequence comes from Candidatus Poribacteria bacterium, assembly GCA_007571355.1. GTDB lineage: Bacteria > Poribacteria > WGA-4E > WGA-4E > WGA-3G > WGA-3G. The sequence continues at coordinate 8,681 of RKRO01000382.1, forward strand.
CACTGTCCTTTGTGAGTGTCAAGTAGCCTTTGACATCCGGTTCAACTTCAGCAATGCGTTCGTAGACAGCTTCGGTGAGTTCTTGGGCGGTAATCTCACGTGCTTTGAGTTTTTCATGTAAGGCGTGCGCCGTCAATTCACAAATTGACATTCAATTTTCCTTTTCAGTGGCTGCGGTCAACCACTCTGGGTACACCAAAATATCCCTCTTCAGCTTCAGGCGCGTTTGCAAGAACTGCTTCGATGGGATAGGAGGGTTTAACAACATCTGGTTTCGCGACATGCCGTGCGCCGTCTTCTGCGCCTAAGATGAAAATTTGGTGCGGATGGATGTGCGAAGTCGGTGGCACATCATCTGTTTCAAGTTCATTGAGTTTCCCGATATAGTCGAGAATCCGGGCAAGCTGCTCGGTAAAGTGCGCTGTTTCTTCTTCGTTAAATTCGAGGCGTGCCAGATTTGCGACATGGCGGACACCGTCCACAGTAATCGTGGTTTCCATTTTTTTGTAGTTCGTCTCCTTGTTGTTAATCAGACACTGTCAGCGGGGCAAGCGATGCGGCGAATTGTTTCGTCATGCCAGCCCGACTAAACCGAACGGTGACATAAACATCTCGGCCTGCTTCCCTGATCTTCGTTACTTTACCTCTTCCAAACTGCGGGTGATGGACAATCTGGTTAACATAATAATCATCCGCATTCTCAAATCCTTCTTCATACAAACCGTCTGATCGTTGGAATGGCGAGCGGTAACGATCAATAGGCTTGATGAGGTGTTCTGGGATTTCGGAGATAAAACGCGACGGCGTACGATATTCGGTTTCACGATAGGTTCTCCGTGCATTCGCGTGTGAGAGATAAAGCTGCTCCATCGCTCGCGTGATCCCAACGTAACAGAGTCTGCGTTCTTCTTCCAATTCCGCTTCCGAATTCATTGAACGTTGATGGGGGAGATACCCCTCCTCCATACCGACGATGAAGACGAATGGAAATTCCAAGCCTTTGGCACTGTGTAGGGTCATCATGGTCACGAGATCGGTGTTGTCTGTCTCCATGGTATCTATATCTGCGATGAGTGCGATGTTCTCCAAATAATCCGAGAGGCTCGGTTCGGGGGCGTTGTGTTCATATTCAATAACGGCGTTAATGAGTTCTTCAATGTTTTCAACGCGATTTTGCGCCTCAATTGAATTCTGTCCTTCTAAATTTTTGAGATAGCCTGTTATCTTCAAGACATAATCGAGGGCATCCGCAGGGAGGGTTGTTGCATCAAAATCGTCGAAGACTTCGGCGAAGCGTCGGACTTTTGTTTGTATGCCGCGGCTAATGGCATTGACTTCATCAACACGTTGGATCGCTTCAAAGAGCGAGATACCTTCGCGCATCGCAAAAACGTTGAGTCGTTCGACGGTTGTGGCCCCGATCCCCTTGGCGTGATTATTGATGCTACCGGATATATTAATGATACGTCGGAGACTCATGGAGTCATTCGGATTGCACATCACACGAAGGTATGCGAGGAGATCTTTGACTTCCATCCGGTCGTAGAACCCGACACCGCCGACAATCTGATAGGGAATGTTTGCGGCTCGGAATGCCTCCTCAAAAATACGGGATTGGGCGTTGGTCCGATAAAAGACAGCAAAATCCTTGTAGTCTACGCCTTCTGCGTGCCAATCTTCGATTTTCGTGCCGACGAATCCTGCCTCGTCGTTCTCATCCATCGCCTCATAACAGGTAATCGGTTCACCCTCTTCTTGTTCAGTCCAGAGTTTTTTCGGTTTTCGATCTTTATTGTTTCGGACAACGTTCCATGCTGCGTCTAAGATGTTTTGTGTCGAACGGTAATTCTGTTCTAAACGGAGGGCACGGGTGTTCGGATAATCCTGCTCAAAATCGAGGATATTCCTGATGTCCGCGCCGCGAAAGGCGTAAATGGATTGGTCGTCGTCTCCAACAACACAGATGTTCTGTTTCGGACCCGTTAGCAGATTTACCAATTCATATTGGCATCCGTTGGTGTCTTGATACTCGTCAACGAGAATGTACTCGAACCTGTTTTGATAAAATTGGCGAGTTTCGGCGTTCTTTTTCAGGAGATCCACAGCGAAGAGGAGTAGATCATCGAAATCAAGCGAGTTATTCCGGCGCAAGGCATCTTGATAAAGTGGATAGACTTTCGCGACGATGCTTTCAAAATAGCCATCAGCCGTTCTTTCGTATTCCGTTGGCGAGATGGATTTATTCTTGGCACTACTGATGAGGCTGAGGATGGCGCGCGGGTTGTACCGCTTGTCGCTATAGTTGAGCTGCCGGAGGACATCTTTAACGAGCGTGGCTTGTTCACTTGTATCGAAGATCGTAAAATTTCGGGTGTAGACGTGTTTTTTCGAGTGACCTTCGTTAGGGTTCAATTTCTCAATATCTCGGCGCAAGATACGTGCGCAGGTTGCGTGGAAGGTTGAGACCCAGAGGTCTCGGCTAACGCCGCCCTCCACGAGCCCATCCAGCCGATCCTTCATCTCTCTTGCTGCCTTGTTTGTGAATGTCACTGCAAGAATCCGGAACGGTGAGATACCGTGATTTTTGATGAGGTGAGCGATGCGGTGTGTGATGACGCGCGTTTTGCCGCTCCCTGCACCGGATAAGATGAGAAGCGGGCCGTTGACGTGCTCAACGGCTTCGCGTTGGACATCGTTTAGAGATTTTAACAAGTTATCGGTCAATGTTTGCCCCTTGTCTCATAGCATTTCTAAGAAAATCTAAAAATAAATGCACACTTTTAGGAAGACAACCCCCCTTCCCCCCTTATCAGGGGGGAATCAGAGGGCCCTCGTTTCGCTAGGATGTGTTTCAATAATTATAGGCTTTACTATATAAGACTAAGCTTTGGACAATTTTCATCAGGGCAGGCAACCGAGAAGAAATCCGCAGAAATATCCAAGCAAAACTCCGGACGCAAGAGGCATAGCACGCCTACGGCGTGCGGGAGTTTGGATAGTCCAATTTCTATAGACATATCACTCCTACGGCGTGCGAATTTTTCTAAGGTTTCCTTGCGTGTGTGAAACTATCGGAAAAAGAGATACGCCTTTGAAACACAACGCCCACGCAACAGGGATTGTCCAAACTTTAGTATAAAAGAAAATAGCACCTTATTTTTATGCTATAGAGTATACACGATGTGGGATTAATTTTGCAAGGGAAAATTGCTGAGAGGTTCTATTTTTATCTGTGGCGGTTTGAAGGAGTAAATATAGAAAAAAAGAAAAGAGAGGTGCCGCTGCTTTTAAAACAACGGCACCGCGAAAATGTGTGCAAGTGCCATGGGGGCGAGGTTCAGTTCATCTGCTCTTTTTACGACAACTAATACCTTATTGTATTCTCCGACTCTCTGATAACTTATGCCTAGCTGCGTTCCACCGCCGGACTCGGACACGTTTCAGTGTCGGTGATGCGGTGTTTACGCGAAGTCTTTCAGTGATTGGGACCGTCATTTTGTTTTTCAGACGCCGGCGCGTTTCTCTTGATCTGCCCCCGGAGTTCTTCAACGTTTTGTGCATCTATTTGGTAACCGTGTTTTTCTAAGAGGTGTCTCACGCGCGTTTTCCCGGCTGTGGAGTGGTATTCTACACTCAAGAGATGCGGCTGGATATGAAATGGGTAGGCTTCCAAAATGGGCACCTCTGCACCTTCAACATCCAACCGTAAGAGGTCGATCTGTTCAAGACCGAGGGCAGATAACAACGTTTCAAGCGACACGGTGAATAGACCAAACTCCACGGTGTTGTCAACCGCACTCGGATGGAAGGGACGCGACTCTCTCAAGGTGTACCGATTGACAAAAAACCCTTTGAATATGCCTGTTTCCAGACCCATCGTTGTCCATTGTGATGTGCTACTGATGGCGGCGTTGATGAACGTCAAGCGATGTAAAAAGGGGCGAAGTTTATCGTCTGCGACCGTTTTTTCAACGAGTGCTGAGAAATTACGCGGATGTGCCTCCACAAGATAGCCGTGCCAATTGCCGGGTTCCGATAGCCATGAGTCAGGGAGTGCCCGCAATCGGTCTGTTCGGTTTTTGCGGCGCGCGATGTCTTGCCAATCCTCTCGGATCAGATATGTCCACTCGGCACGTTGTCCCGTCCCAATCTCAACAAAAATGCGCCTCGGTGCCTCCACCGGATGTCTCTTCCGACGGGTGCTGCGCCCTTTGATCTGTGACAAGCACCTGAGAACCACCGTTTTGATGTCTCTTTTGGTTTTGTTATACACGTCTCTGCCTGAAGTCCATCGCAAAAGCAACACCTCCTAAGAGCAGTTCCGCAGCCACTGTCCACAGCCGTGCAAGCAAGGCAACAAGTGTAGCCGTTGCGGGGGGCAGCACAGTTGTCAGCAGCACGCTTAAGACCCCTTCCCGAACCCCCAAACCGCTCGGTGTGATAATACTGAGAAATCCGATGCTCCACGCGACTGCATAGATACCTGTTACGACCAGAAGTTGTGAAACGGATATAGCGCAAAGGCTCTTGATAAACAGAAAAAAGGCAGTGCCGAAAAGGAGCCATAGCAAAAGATAAACACCGAGAGAGAGAAGGAGTTTTGACATAGAAAACATCGTCGCCCCTTGTGCTCTGAGAAGCCCGAGGAGCTTTCGGAGGCGTTCTCTATACAAGAAAACAACGCCACCGCCCAGCAGTCCAACGCTGATGCATATTAGGATCGTTTTAACGGACACCTCAAGGCTTGCAAGCACATTCTGCAAAACTTGAGCGGTCTCTGTGTGCCATAAGACGAGACATCCGAGGAGACAGCCTAAACTGCACTGAAACGCGAGTTGGAGGCAGGTCGCAAGGACCGCAGCGGTCTTCTCTATCCCAAACCCGCGTGAAAAGGACAACATCCACACAACCTGCCCGACTCTTCCGGGCAGATACCGTCCGAGTTGTGAGAGTTGAAAAAATGTCCAACCGGAGAGAAGAGAGACCGGCTTTTCACGCCCCGCCCGGTAGAGAAATAGCCACGGTATACCGAGCAGCACAAAATAGAGGAGCAGCAAAGCAAAAGATGTGAACAACCAGAGCGGCTTAACTGCGACGACTTCTCCTTCAAGGGGTGCCAGCAACCCCAAGAGGTGTTTGATGAGGAAGTAGAAAATTGAAAGTGCGATTAAAATTCTGCCCCACCGCAACACGCGTGCGCTCATCATGTGTGATCCTTTTCCGGTTTCTCATTGCGGGCATCGCTTGAGACCGAATACTTCTCCGTTTTCTCTGCTATGACGCGCCTTTCGAGTCGGGAGATCAACCCGATCAGAAGTTCTCCTAATAAACCGATAGAGAAAAACTGAATGCCGAGAATTATCATCAAAACCGACAACATCAGTAACGGACGGAAGCCGACACCGCCTTCCATAACCCACAAAACAGCAAGGTACATCCCTATCAGAAAACCGATAAAAGCAATGATGCACCCGATCATGCCGAAAATATGCAGCGGCCGTTTGAGGTATTTCGTCAGGAATAGCACCGTGAAAAGGTCAAAGAACCCTTTCGGTATCCGTTTGAAACCATACTTAGAGACCCCGAACCGCCGGGGATGGTGACGGACTTTGACTTCGCCGATTTTGTAGCCCGCTTGATGGGCTAATATCGGGATATACCGGTGCAAGTCGCCATACAGGTTAAGGTGTTTGACGACTTCGGCACGATATGCCTTGAACCCGCAATTCATGTCGTGGAGTTTCACACCGGTGAAAAATGCCGTGATGCGGTTAAAAAAGAAAGAGAAGACCCGCTTCTCAAGTGGGTCTTTGCGCGGGTATTTCCACCCTGAGACGACATCGTCGTTTTCGTTCTTAAGGGTTTCTATCAACTTCGGTATTTCGCTGGGGTCGTCTTGGAGGTCTGCGTCCATCGTCAGGACGATGTCGCCGCTCGTTGCAGCGAAACCTGCCATCAATGCTTCGGCTTTCCCTTGATTGCGTCTGAAATGGATGACGCGAAACGTAAACAGGTATGTCTGGGTCTCCAACAGCGCGTCCAAAACGGCCGGAGTCTCGTCTGTGCTGCCATCGTTGATAACGAGAACCTCGGCGCGATAGCCGTGCGTTTCCACCACATCCTGAAGCTGCGCCAGCAAAACAGGGAGCGATTCTGCCTCGTTATATGCTGGGATCACTATGGAAAATTGAGGAGCATTAGGTGTTTCTGTTGGCATGTTGCTGATAAATATAAATAAACTGTTCTACAGTCTTTGACCACGTGAGTTCGTGTTGAATGCGTTGTTGTCCTGCTCTACCCAACTGTTCGCGTTCTTCAGGTTTTTTTAGGAGTGAGATGATCGATGCAGCGAGAGCATCAGGATTCTTTTGTTCCACCAAAAGCCCAGTTTTGCCGTTCTGTACGATAGTGGGTATGCCAGAAATCTCTGAGGAAATAACGGGTTTTCCACATGCCATCGCCTCTAAAATAACGATCGGACATCCATCCATGTTCCCCTTAGGGTCTACTACGGCTGGCAATACAAACAGGTCGCATAAGTAGAAGTATATTGGAATTTCTAACCGATTGATGGTTCCGGGAAACCTAATGATATCTGAGACACCTTGCTCCACTGCAAGTGCCTTTAGCCTTGCTAAGTCACTTCCATCACCGCCGATGATAACTGTTGTCTGCGGGCACTTCTCTCGCACAGAGGACAACGCTCGAATGAGCGTGTCAAATCCTTTTTTTAACACAATGCGCCCTAAAGCAAAAACAATGCGCTGTCCATCTGGAATTGAAAGTTTATTTTGTAGTTCTGCTAACTGTTTGGGGGTAGGTGGTGGGAATGCTTCTGGATCCACGCCGTTGGGTATTAGACACCGTTTCTCTTCAGGAACGCCTAACGCCGCGAGTTCAGGCAGAAATGCGGGGGTCACGCTCGTCACCATTGCAGTGTGTTTAAGTGTCCACTTTGCTATTGCTTTGAAAACAGGGTTTAATTTTGAGACGAAGATATCAGACCCGTGCAATGTAATAACGACTGGGATTTTGCACAATTTGGAGACAATAGTCCCGATAAACCCGTTCGGTAGAAGCCAGTGTGCGTGAATCACATCAAAGGAGTGCTTGCGGTGTAAACGGAGCAGATGAAAAATGGCGGATAGGAACATAAAAGGTGCAAGCAAGTAGACGTATCTTTTCAATTCGCAATCGTTGACGAGTGTGTTGGAGTATCCGAGCATCTGCAACCGCCGTGGAAAGAAATAGCGGTATGTCTTTAGGTTGACCTTATGATCCGCTGTGGTGCGGGCGAACTTGTCGGTATCCGGTGTTAGGACAGTAACGTAAATCCCGTGTTTCTGAAGCGTCTCGGCAATGGATTCGATAAAAGGGGCAGTGGTATCTGAAGGGAACCGAGGATAGCCATGGGTAATGAGGCAAACATTCATCTAATTTTCCTCCTGCTGCACACGATAAATCCAGACACACTCAATACCGTTGATAGTTATGACTGCCTCCAATTCACCATTTCGTGTTCCGGTTTGTGGTATCCAGCCGATTTGCGAATCTCGAATATAAACAACCTGATAGTCAATAAGCGGTGGGGGCGGCGGATTTTTAACAAATTTTAGAGGAAACTGGTAAGTAGTACCTAAAAAATAATGCTGAAAGAATCCGGTACCTAATGCAGAAACCTGCACTTTTAGCTGCCGAGCATTGGGTTTCTGGTTAAGATATTTTGCCGCGATATCCAACCCGGATCCGTCTCCACCAACAGTGAAAACCTTTGTAATATCAGTAACTTTCCAGCAAAGATTATAGTAGGTACCGTAATAGGGGTGCAGAGCAAAAACCGGAATAACTGTTAAAAGGAGTACAAGTGTGACACAGACAACATGTACGATTTTTCGGTGGTGCTGCTTTTTGATATGTGAACCTATCCATCCCACCGTATAAAACGTTCCAATCCCTGCTAACAAGTCCAGCATGGGGAACACAGGTAACAGATATCGAGAGAACTTTTTGGAGGTAACAGATAAAAATGCCATAAAGAGTATGATAACTACCCCAATAGCAACGGCAATTTTGAAGTGTTCAGAGAAGTTCGGGTGTTTTTTATACTTCCACAAAAAGAGAATCGCGCCGAGAGCAATCGGGAGGACAAACGGCGTGCCTTTTAGTGAAAGCGCAACGGGGTAGAAGAGCCATCCCGGATCAGCAACAATCTTCCCTAAAAAGAAGTGTTCAAGGTTATGTGCGGTTGTGACTGCCCAACCTACCCTGTCCAAGACAATCCAAATAGTTTTGACAGTATAGCCAGCACATACACTAAGGATGAGCGTGGTACTGACTATATAGCGGAAACTGTTTTTACTTCCGTGCACAGCACGGTGTGAAAGGAGAGTAGTGCCCAATAGACATGCAGTAAGGAGTAAACTGAGAGGATTCCAAAAGATTGGCCAAAAGGAAAATACAGTGAGCAAACTCCAACTCAGAAAGAAAACCGCTGTAACAAACGTATAGTAAAGGAATTCACGCCACGGTGTGTTGTGGTCACGGAGTATCCATAGGCAGATAGGCACCCATGGTAGAAGTATCAGGGAATAACTTTTGGAAAGACATGCGAATCCAAAGGCAACACCTGAAAAAATGAGATAGCAAGATCTTCGCCAACTTTGTTTTTCTGTAGAATTGACACAATACAGTAGCAACAGTAGGACAGTCATTAGAATGAAGGTAGTTGCTAAGGCATCGGTGTGGACCCGTCGAGTATGTGCCAATAGTAAAGGATTGACGACTAAAAACACACCTGATGCTGCTGATATCCAGGTTCCAAACAAGCGATAAAGCAGAAAAACAGCGGTCCCGAGACCTACTAGTACTACAATTCCAATGAACAACCTCGCTAACGCCAGATTCTTTAGAGGAGTCCAACGAGTATTTAAAAAAAACTGCCGGATTCCACTGAGCCACATAGTTGTGACACCCGGATGGTAGGCGATCAGCGTATTTTCAAATTGCCCGTTTTGCACAGTTCTTATAAACTCCTCGCTTCGCCATAACCATAAGTCTTCATCGCTAGACCAATGTGCGTCTAAAGACAAAAGCCTTGGTATACCAACGATGATCAAAAAACAACATAAAAAGAAAAATAGCGTGCGCGTTTTCATTGTGTTATGTTTGAAAAGATAGGTATCAGATTGATTTTTTTTCGCGTAGAGAGGTAGTTGCACCCGTTTTGCCGGAATAAAAAAGTTAACAACTCTCTATTTCACCCTTTGTTTTGCGGTTATGTATGTATTTGGGCTGGTTCGCTTGCAGTGATAAAATTAGGTCAATGAATTCGACGAACGATCCAAGGTTTAACACGACTCTAATGCAACAGAGAGTGTGTTTACTATAAAGCCGTTACGGACGAGTGGTATAAGTAAACAAAGCAGCATCGTACTGACAACGCTGCTTTGTAGTTGAATCACTTAACAAAACCATTGTGTAGTTTGGAAGTTGAACCGGACAACCGGTTTTCACTCCGATTACCAGCACGTTGGTTGATTAAGATGTGTATCGTGATAAGTAGTCACAGTCTCGTATTGAGTTTCGTGCGGGTGCCTTCCGAACCATCTATGCCAAAAACCTTCCTCTTTATCAACGGCACTCGCTACAAGGCGAGAACTACAAATACTACCATCCTGAGCGATCGTTCTTCTGTAGGTCTTGTAGAGGGTAATTTTCGTAGGCCCAGCATCTACTGTCTGTGTCGGCACAACTAATATTGTAACCATGCTAAACAGAGCAGCCAGTAAAAATACACCCAAACATCTTTTCAACATTTCAGTTTCTCCTGTTTGTGATTGATAGAATTTTGAAGGTAAAAGTAGAAAATCCGGACTTCAATTTGGCTGTTGGTTTTATCTTCACCTTCGTAAAAAAAACTCATGCGCAAAATAAACATGTTTTGCACATGATATATTGCAGTTCTTAACTGCAAGTACTTGGAGTTCTTCATTAGAATTTTATCTTGAGAAATTAACCCGGCTATCCCCGTATTTATCAGCGGATAAACGGATAAAAAATACATTGAAATAGATCAAGTCTAATGAATAATTATGGGGTTTACTATAAATTCTCCTTCAAGCCATTTGTGAAATATTTCGGTATGGGTAAAATCTTGAAGGATTTGTCCCATTAAAACGGGGTCCGTAAGCAGAAGCCAGATGAATGCAGCATCTGAATTGCCATTCCTCTGGTGATCCTGAAGGGCCTGGTCTATTTTATAGATTTTCGCGAACTCAATGTCTAGGCTCAATTGCTGAAACTCCACGTCAAACGCCTCAAAACCCTCTTCATCCTCTGGGAAAAGTTCCGCAATCCATTGCCAAGTTGGGCTGTCTCGTAGGGTAGGGAGAAATATTTCATCTATTGCTGCCGGCGGACTTGTTCCATGATAGACTAAAATTCGTGTACTTTGATAGGCACGGTGGAGATGGTGTACAGCACGAATGTCCCGCTGCGTAGCCTTACCAAAGTGTTTTGTCAGCACACGCGTGTACATCTTAGTTCTCACTGTGTTGGGATGACTATTCTTAAAAAAGGTATTAAGGCTCTGATGCGGCACGTTAGGATAGGCAGTGCTGAGAAATTTCAGATAAGGGTCACTCCCACTTATTTCATGAAGAGTCTTAAAACCTTCATCTAAAATCGGGGGCGGGAACAGATCTTGTAATTCCTGAAACTTAGCTGCGAGTTCCTCTTCATATATTCCTATGACAACGGGTGAATCCGTTGTCTGTTCATCAGAAACGTCAGGTGTTATCACTTCGTCCGTTTCATTAGAACATCCCGAAACAAGAACTATGGTAAAGAAAAATAAGATAATGTAACATTGATAGAGGCGCTGTAATAAAGCAAATTGACTTTCCATATTAGTTGTCCTCTTTCACATTTTCATTGAGCAGCTGGTTAACTTCTTCAATATATGCTGGATTAACTTGGCTCCTCCTTTCCCTGAACACACGCTTAACTTCTGCAGCGCGTTCAGGATTAACCTTACTCAACTGTCGTATCCCTTCTACAAGCCCATGTTGTTCAACAAAAGGGGTAACATCATGAAATGGATCTGTGGTCTCAGGAGATGCCTGATACCGATGAACAAAGGGGTGCCCTGATGCTTTCGCATCCTGGAGCATTTCAAGAGTTACCTTAGTTTCTTGATGCGGCCAGAGCGCATAGAGTGCTTGGGCTTGTTCAATCTGTTCATCAAGTGTCATTGGTATCTCTGCTCGCATCTTTTCTTCAAATTCAACAAGGATATAAACCTCAGTAATATCCCCAAACTGTTTGGTAAGTTTGGCTTGATAATCTTCAATATATAACGCTAGGTTTGTTGTATTGTACCCGTCTTGAGGCGGAT